>CAINOO010000091.1 GCA_903851535.1 uncultured Chlorobiaceae bacterium
ACGACCACTGGCATCCACAACCGTGCCTGAAACCATGACCGGTACGCGCACACCGGTACGGTTGAAAAACTCTTCAATCGAAAAGAGAGCCGCCTTGCAGTTCAGCGTATCAAAAACCGTCTCAACAAGCAGCAGGTCAACACCACCCTCCATAAGCCCCTCAAGCTGCCGGGTGTAGTTATCAACCACCTCCTCAAAGGTGACGGCCCTGAAACCGGGATTGTTGACATCCGGCGAGAGCGACAGCGTCTTGCTGGTCGGGCCGATGGAGCCAGCCACAAAGCGCGGCTTGTCGGGGGTTCGCGCACTATACTCATCCGCCGCCCTTCGAGCCAGGCGGGCCGCCTCAACATTCAGCTCCTTCACCAGCTCCGAGGCATTGTAGTCAGCCTGTGAAATCGGGTTGGCATTAAAGGTGTTGGTTTCGATAATGTCGGAACCAGCTTCAAGAAAGTCGCAGTGGAGCGCATAAATGATATCCGGGCGAGTCAGCACAAGGATGTCGTTGTTGCCGATAAGCGGATGCGAGTGGTCGGCAAAGCGTGTACCCCGGTAGTCCGCTTCCTGTAATTTATGGCGCTGAATCATGGTGCCCATCGCACCATCAAGCACAAGAATGCGCTCTTCGAGCCTGTTGAGTAGTGTGTCCTTCATTCGTCTTGGAATCGTTAAGAAAGGCGGTGATTAAAAAAAGAGAATATACAGCAACGCCGGGGTAATTATGCTTTTTCAGAAGCTTCTGGCACCCGCTCTTCAAGCCAGGAGCAAATCAGCTCAATGCCGCTGTCGGCTATCTGGTGCGCCATCGGGTATTCGCGCCAGGTGAGATCATCGACATGCTCCTCCAGCCACGCCTTTGCCGCCAGCCCCTTGGCAATCGGCAGCACCTCGTCAAAGCTGCCATGCATCACCAGAAAAGGGATCTTCCGCAGTGCCGGTTTCAGCGCATCGTACGGGAATGTTTTTTCAGGCAACTGCCCTGAGCAGGCAATAACGCCATGCAGCAGCTCCGGAGCAAGAAAGGCCGTCAAATAGCTCATCACCGTTCCCTGGCTGAAGCCCATCAAAAAAACCTTGTTGCCCGCAGGCTGGTACTCGGCAATAATTTCTCGGATAAAGCCGATCAACTGCCCGGCAGCCCGCTGAGCCTCACCATGATCGACCCTGATACCCGTCGGGGTAAACTCAAGAGGGAACCAGGCAAACATGCCAAAATCCATCTCCTGCGGTGCCCTGGCACTGATGTAGCGGAACTCCGGTCTCAGAGAGGGAGCAAGCTGGACAAGATCTTTTTCGTTACTGCCATAGCCGTGCAGCATAATCATGAGCGGGGCCTGTTCCGGTTTTGCCGGTGCAAGTTCCAGATAGGTGAGCGAGAGATGGCGTCGTTGCAGCATGGTAAAAAAATGGTTACTGGTGGGATGTATGCATGACTTGCGTAATAAAGCCGCCGCCGAGCACTTCGCGGTCGCGGTAAAAAACCGCCGCCTGCCCCTTTGCAACGGCACTTTTTGGTGAAACGAATGAAACTGATGCGGAGCTGTCACCCAGAGGCTCAATCGTGCAGGGCGTCTCCCGGTCACGATAGCGGATTTTTCCCGATGCCTCAATCGGGCCTACCGGCTCCTCAATACCGATCCAGTTGATCCCGGAAGCAACAAGTGAACGGCACTCAAGGGAGGACTTTTTGCCCACCTCGATGCGGTTATGCTCCGTGTCGAGCGCCGTGACATAGAGCGGCTCTTTGGCCGCAACACCAAGCCCCCTGCGCTGACCGATAGTATAAAAGGGATAGCCCCGGTGCTTGCCGATGACCTTGCCCGTTTCATCCACAATATCGCCATCAGCCACCCGTTCGGCCAAACCGGGAATTGCGCCCGCAAGGTAGCCGCAATAATCATCCTGCGGCACAAAACAGATCTCCTGGCTCTCCTTCTTTTCAGCCGCCCTGACGCCAAACGAGCGGGCCAGCGTGCGAACCTCCGGTTTGGTCAGCTCCCCCAGCGGAAAGAGGGTTTTGGCCAAATCACTTTGGGTAAGCATCCAGAGGAAGTAACTCTGATCCTTTTCAGGGTCAGCCCCCTTGTAAAGGCGATACCGTCCCTCGCTGAACGATGTTGCCGCAAAGTGGCCCGTAGCAACAAAATCGGCCTCAAGCAGCTTCAGCCCCTCAAACAGCCCGAACCACTTGATCTTCTTGTTGCACACCATGCAAGGGTTGGGCGTTCGGCCACCAAGATAGTCCTCATGAAAATAGCCGATAACGTCATCTCTGAACTTCCTGCTCAGGTTCAGGGTCAACACCGGAATCTGAAAATCGGGATGGTCACTGATTACCAGCGGCGAAGGCTTCAGCGAAGGACTCTCCTCAAGGGAGTCGAGCACCCGGATGTTCAGACCAGTCACCTCGTAGCCCTGCCGGGCAAGCAAACATGCCGAAACGGCAGAATCAACCCCGCCCGATATACCAACAACAACTTTTTTCTGTACGCTCATAGGTTACCCCTAAATTATAATAATACATGCGACTGCGGATGATCACGATCATTCCTCGGTTGCCAAAAACAGCTTCATGGCACTTTTGACAGCCTCTTTGTCTGATGTCGATAAAGAGCCAAGGCGGAGCGCAATGAGCTGCCGATCAAGCGTGAAGAGTTTGAAGCGCACCTTGCAGGGTACCATCAACTTCGCCTGCTTCCAATCGTTGAGTTCAATATCACTACTCCATACACTGTTTTTTGCTGTGGTGATCATGGCCAGAATCAGATGATCATGCTCTTTATTGAACAACGTGCTTGAAACTATCAGCGCTGGTCGCCGTTTTTCTGCAAGCTTTTCGGTAAAAGGAAAAGGAACAACAACAACATCAAATGGCTTAAAGTCCATTCCACGCCTCCTCATCTTCAGGCGAAGACCATTCATTGAGTGTTTCTTCGATGCCCTTCAGATATGAATCAGCATGAGATTTTATTTTTCTGACAATCAAATAATCTCCCTTGACTTCAAATGCAAGAGTATCACCAGCGTAGATATGGGCCGCCTTGCGGATGGAGACAGGAATAGTGGTCTGGCCTTTGGCTGTTATTCTGGCGATGTGCATCCGTTCATTTCCTTGGTTGTTGTAAATTCTTACAAGTTTGAATGTAAGGAAATCGCCCCTCTCATTCAAATTGCATAATCCCGCCAGTATTGAGCTACCTGAGAAATGCGGCAGGATTGACGCCCAGCATTTCAGGAAAAATGCTGCTATA
>CAINOO010000092.1 GCA_903851535.1 uncultured Chlorobiaceae bacterium
ATTGAAACCATCATGGCCAACGAAGATTTCTACAAAAAAAGCCAGGAAGAGACCAACAAAACCCTCGCCGGCTACCATGCACTCTGCAAAGAGCTCAACGCACTCTTTGCCGAATGGGAGGCCGGTTCCTGAGAGGCGGCAGCACAGAAATGATCAGGTGAGCTGCTGTTTCTTATAGCTCACCTGATGGCGGTTCTATAGCTGCAATGCCAAAAGGGTTACTCTGCATGTCGGGCGGCCATCGTCGTGAATATATTCTCGGCATCCCGCGCAGGCTCTCTGAACGACAATTCGTATCGCTCTTTCACAAAAGCATGGAGTTTATCATCCTTCTCATCTGCGATGCAAAGGGTCTGTGACGGCAGCTCTTCGAGCACAATTACCAACTCATGTCGTCCAGGACGAACCTCCTGTGGCAACTGAATCATCACAAGCCTTTCCGGCAAAACATCATAGTTAATGTTTAACGTCAGCATGATCGCTATCTCGGGTATAAGTGTTACAATATAAAGCTCGCGCCAACTCAGAAAAAAAGCTGCATTACGTTCTTCATCCGCAAAAAAGAATTACCATCGATCTAACAGAATTATTTATGAATTCGAAAAGTGGCTGTCGATGCCTGTGCAGTTGTCAAGCGCCACACCCCCATTGCGCCACTTTTCTATCGTTTCAATCAAGCGCTTGATAACCAATCTATCTTTGCCAAGACAGGTCAGTCTCCCGGTTACTCACATCTTGTTGCAGCAAAAACGCTGAAAAGCGGCAGAAAGGTGATCTTTTGCTCTGGAAGATCTGCATACCGACGATCGGAAAAGACCAGTGCTTTGCCACACTCCGGGTACGAAGCAAGAAAAAGAAATAAAGGCTGCCCTGCTGAGCCACAAGCATCTCTTGCCCGACGAATTGCTCTGCCATGACTCCCCTGTAAATGGCGAGCAGGTCACTTTTGGCATACTCAATATCGTTCGGCATACCGGAGAGGTAGCGCATCAATCCAATATCGAGCATGAGCGCCTTGAATGATTTGGCAGAGGCAGTTGCTCCCAAAGGAAGCGCAGAGGGATCGACCGAGGGGATTCAAAATTCCATCGTGTCGAGCGCGCTTCAAGAGAAGCACCTTGCAATATGAGGCACATTAACAAGCTGGCATCACAACGCAACAAAAGCTAAAATAATAAGGTAAAAATGATCTTTTTCATTAATCTTTTACAATAATAAAAGCGTATTTATCTTTTTTATTATGGTCGTTCTTCTATATTACGGTTGTGATGGTGTGTATATGTTTTCTGACGCCTCTTGCTGTTACGGCAGTTGGATGGAAAGAGGAGAACTTTGCACAGACAGCAAAGCATCACATTTTTCCAGGGACTGTAAAAAGCCAGGATGTATGATGAACGAAACCATTGAAAAAAAAGAGGAAAAGATTGCCATGAATACAGAGAAAAAAATCAGACTTGCCGCATTCCACAAATATCTTGCCAAAGGCAAAATGCACGGCGCAGACAAGCAGGATTGGTATGATGCGGAAGCTGCATACGCATCGCTCTCAAAACGGGAGTTTTTAAACGAAAGAATCGAGGAACTCTGCCGCGCCTACGCATTCGCAGATGGAGAGTCGTGCTAAGCTTTTGAGGGGGGCACGCCTTCGTTACAAACTCACGGCCCGGGTAACCGGGCCGTTATCTGCCTTTACTTTTTACGCGAAAAGGAACTCTATGCAGAAAACCATTTCGTTAATGCCTATAAGGTGTTTATCAAACGGCTGCCACTATCCACGAAATTGAGTATATTTGAGGGGAGAGTAATACACCATTTTTGAGGAGGGCTGAACATGAGAAGAGCGTCTTGGATTTTACTGATGATAACTCTGCTGACAGGAGCGGGGTGTTCAGAGCTGCTCGAGAGCATTGTTAAAGGAGAGTGTGCCAGATGCTTATGAGCTTGCCCGATCAGTCGCCAATAAAGCGACAGAAAAATATGACAACTTCTTGACGGATGAATTATTGAGTGCTGACTATGCTGCATCAAAGTTCGATGCCGAAGGCGCGTTTAAAGTGTTAACATCGATAATGTCTGATTATCAGGACACATAGCAGAACAAAATAAGCCCGGGAAAGCAAGCTCATATCCCTTTGGCAAGGTCGTAAACCTGTTGTGTAATATCTTGCAGCGGCATCGCCTCTATGTCAGCGGCAAGCCGGTAACGCTCTTTTCCGGGATAGACCACAATTTTTCGGGATGGGTTCAAGTCGGCACAAGCTGAATGGAATCCCCGCTCCAGTTTGGGAGCCATACTCCGTTTTATCTCAATCGCCCACAGGTTTCCGTTCGGCCATGAAAGCAGCAAATCAATCTCGGCACCTCCTGCACTCCGGTAAAAATATCCCTGAACATCATCAGTGGCGGCCACGAGAATGTTTTCAATAACAAAGCACTCCCAACTTTGCCCAATGACGGGGTGG
>CAINOO010000093.1 GCA_903851535.1 uncultured Chlorobiaceae bacterium
CTTGCCAATAGTCCGAATCACAAAAAAAATAAGCAGAGAGGTAAACGATGCAAAAAGCGTCAGTTTCCAGCTCAACACAACAAGAACAGAGACGTAGACAAATATCGAAAACGGATTCTGGAGAAAATTGACAAAAGTCGAGCTCACCGTACTATTGACCGCCTGTACATCATTGTAGACCAGGTTCATCAAATTACCCACACGGTTCTTGTTAAAATAATCAAGGTGCATCTCAATGATGTTACTGAACACATCATCGCGGAGCTTCTTGGCCGTCTTGGTCTGGATCCTGAAAATGATCTGTCCGTTCAGGTAAACAAAGAGATTTTTTACTGCAAACGAAGCAATCAAAAAAAGGCAGATATTGAGCAGAGTGCGTTCTCTTGTTTCAGCATGAAATATTTTCTCAAACTGCTCAGTCACCGAAGCTTTCAGCTTTTCAGTATCAATTCCCTGCAATGATTCAGGAACAGCACTTACACTCTTTTCGGATTTTTTTTCAGGATTCTTTTCACCCATAACGGTTGTTCCGGAATGCACTGAAGCGGTAATGCTCCTGTCGGCGGTAAAAACTGCGTTCAGAAGAGGAAGGACTGAGTAGATTGAAACCACTCCAAGCAGTGAGGAAATCATACTGACAACCACAACAAGCACAATCTTTCCCTTTGAGGGGAGGAGGTAACGAACAAGTCTTAAAAATAATTTCATAGAAAAGTTATCTGTTCTCAATTGGTATTTCCCTGCGCATGCTCACTACCGAGGCAATAAGCTGCTGCGTCAAGGACACCTCATTACACACCGTAAACCTAACAAAGATAGCTATTGCCTTTTCGTGGCAGCAAGCCATCCGTTCACCTCTTCAACGTCACTGACCGACAACGTCCCCGAGGCCTGCTTGAGCATGAGGCGATTGAGAATATACTGATAGCGGGATTTGGCAAGATTTTTCCTGCTTGAAAAAAGTTTCTGCTGAGCATCGAGCACGTCAACGTTTGTGCGCAAGCCTGATTCAAACCCTTTTTTTGTACCGGTCAGCGCAATTTCATGGGACGTTACAGCTTGTTCATAAGCGTGAATCTGGGCAATACCGCTGACAATGCTGTTATAATATTTTCGCACATCAGATTGAACTTTTCTCTCTTCCAGCGTGAGCTGTTCCTGGGCCTTGAGCCATTTTGCATGTGCCTGACGCTTCGAAGCACTGATGTACCCGCCTGAATAGATGGGCATGCTCAGTTGCAGAGTAATCGAATAGGTATCGTAAATAGAGCCGATTGAATAGTTGTTTTCACTCTCCGAGTAGTTTCTCCCTCCAATAAGATCAAGTGTTGGATAACGGGAATAATTTTGCTTTTGAACCTCCCGTTTCGCAATCTGAATTTCCTGAAGTCCGCCAAGCACATCTTGATTACCGGCTAAAGCCAAGTCAATCCAGGATTGCACACTATTGGGTTCTGGCTGAGCCAGGACAATCTTTTCAGGCACCAGTTTGCAGATCTCATCAGGATAGTTCCCAGTCAAATGCTCCAGCTCACGGCGGGTATACTCCACACTGTTAACAATTTCCAGGCCATCAGCCAGCGCCATATCATAATTCGCCTGCGCTTCATTAATCTCGGTAATAGTAGCGAACCCGTTTTCAAAGCGTCGTTTAGCCTGCTGAAGCTGTTCCTGTGCCGCCTTGATCAGTGTCTGGCTGAAATCGAGGTTATCCTCTGCATACAACGCATTGCAATAGGCCTCGGTTATTCTGACAATCAATGCAGCGTCCTCTTTCTGAAGGTCAAGATCACTTTTTGCCACCATTGCCTTGGCCTGTTTATAGGCAGCAAAATTCGACAGATTGAGTAAAGACTGACGCACCGACACGCCATAGTTGACTGTATTATAAAAGCTTGATGATGTGCGGCCTTTCAGGTCAGTATACTGCATCGCATTACGGCCCCGTGCAGCATTCATCCGTACACTCGGACGCAACTGGGCCCTCGCCTTGCCGATCTCCTCCTTGTATATCAGATTATCTGCCTTTGCCGCACCAAGACGCGCATCATATTCTTTTGCATCCTGATAGGCTGTCGATAGATTAACAGGATTACCATAGAGCGGCAGAGCGGAAAACATAGCCGCAAGAACAACTACTTGTTTCAATAGCTTCATGATCGACTCACTCATCGTATTTAAGTTTAGCCTGCACTACTCTTCTTTCATTGATGGCCGAATCTTCTTGACCAGCGGATCGACAAGGTAAGTCAACAGTGAACGCTCACCAGTCTTGATAACAACCTGAACGGGCATTCCCGGTTGCATTTCACGCCTTCCAAGTGACTTCACCCCTTCTGGAGTAACGGAGACACGCGCAAGGTAATAGGTGGCTCCTGGCATTGCCGGATTAACCTGGGGCTCAGTGACGATATCTTTCGAGAGCGACTCAACCACTCCCTCTACAACAAGCTGCGGAGAGTGGGCAAATGAAGAAAAGCTCACATTGACGGGCAGTCCCTTATGAATGCTGTCGATCAGTTGTGGTGCGACCTTGGTGTCGATAAGAAGACCCTCATGAAGCGGCACAATATCCATCATCTTCTGACCTGGCTGTATGACCGCGCCTATCGTCTGCACCTGCAAGCCAACGACCTGTCCTGATGCCGGTGAGCGTACCTCTGTGTCTGCAAGCTCTTCGGCAAGTGCCCTGGTTTTTTCACCATCAGCTTCCACTTCAAGCTGAACCTGCGCGAGCTGAGAGGCCGTATTACTCTTGAATTCAGCAATCTTCAACTCGAGCTCGTGCTGCTGGCTTAATGGCGCATAACCTTCCTTAACCAGAGATGTAATGGCAGCAAGTTGCTGATTCAAAATTCTCAGCGAGGACGCACGTGAAAAAAAGAGCTGACGCTGGTTTTGCATATTCGATTCTGCCAACTGACGATCGGTATCATGCAGCAAATCTTTATGGAATGAAATTGACGCGGCACCTCGCATCTCCGCTTGCAGACGATCAGCCGTAGCCCGCATCCCCAGGTAGTGCTGATGCACCTCATCATAGCGAGCTCTGGCAGTCTGACTGTCGAGCATGATCAGCACCTCTCCCTGCTGAACCATCTGGCCCTCACGGACATTGACCTTTTCAACCCTGCCACCACGCAAATTTTCAACAACCTTGCGCTTTGTTGCTATACTGACAACTCCCGGGCAGGGCACACCTTCATCAAGCGGAGCAAAAGAAGCCCACAGCAGAAATCCGCCAAACCCTACAAGAAGTATCCAGATACCAAGTTTTATCGTACTGCGGGTATCTCGATACTCCTCTCCTTTACGGCCATCCTCCTTTTCTACGGAAAACGGCTTCAACTTTCCCATTATATCACGAATACTCATCGCTATCGTTTAAACATTTTTCAAAAAAAGAAATCAGGCCGGGGAGACCGCTACTGACCGGGTACTCTCGGAACGCAAAGCTGACAAAACTTCATCGCGAGCTCCGCAACGGACAATTTTCCCATTCTGCATTAAAACAATCAAGTCCGCAACAGCAAGAACACTGGGACGATGCGTTACAAGAAGCACCGTTTTGCCAGATTTTCTCAAGTCCTTTACCGCCTCAAGAAGCGAACGCTCACCAGCATCATCAAGGTTCGCATTCGGCTCATCAAGCACCAGAAGAGCTGGATTACCATACATCGCCCTGGCCAGACCAAGCCGCTGGCGCTGACCACCCGAAAGCATTCCCCCTGCCTCACCAATCTGCATATTGTAGCCACGCGGAAAGCGCAAAATCATCTCATGAATCCCCGTCCGCTTTGCCGCTTCGATCACCTTTTGAGAATCAACCTCGGCAAAACGGGAAATATTTTCTGCAATCGTACCATCAAAAAGTTCAACATCCTGCGGAAGGTAGCCAATATGTGGCCCAAGTTCCATCCTGTCCCAACTCTCAATCGACTCTCCATCGATAAGAACCCGCCCCTTCCTGTTTGGCCAGACCCCGACAATACAGCGTGCAAGTGTTGATTTACCCGATCCGGAGGGACCAAGTATGACCGTAACCTTGCCAGAAGGAAACATTGCCGTAATATCATCCAGAATTGGCGCCTCGCGTCCATCGACCGTAGCAGAAAGGGCCTCAAGCCTTATCTCACCAAAGGGATCCTGATGTCGGGCACCAGCACTCCGCTCTGGAAAATCCTCAAGAAGTTTCTCAAGACGAATAAAGGCTGTACGAGCCTGAACAAAAGGCTTCCAGGTCGCAACCACAAGGTCAAGCGGCTGAAGAGCCCTCGACATCAATACATTGGCAGCAATCATCGAACCCGCCGACATTTTTCCCTCAATGACCATAAGTGCACCGGCGCCAAGCGTCAGCGACTGCATACTGTAACGCACAAACTTGGCAAACGCCTGCTGGCGGTGCTGCCGATCGAGAGAGTCCTCAGCCTTGGCCAATGAACCATCATGCAGGTTGAACCACCGCTGACGAAGATTTCCAGCCATACCCATAGCATGCAACGGTTCAATATTTCGAAGCTTGCTCTGCACATAGCGGAAGCTGTCGTTGCCTGCATCAGCCGCAATCTGTATCTCTTTCATGCTCATCCTGTTGCTGATCCAGGTCACGCAAAGCTGTATCAATGCAAAAAAAATGGAAAGGAAACCAAGAAAGGGACTGAGTAAAAAGATGACCGCGATATAAACCGGTGTCCAGGGAATATCGAAAAACGCAATCATCCCGTTAGCCGTCAAAAATTGACGAATATTGGTCAGATCCGAGAAGGTCTCGGCCACATTGTGCCGGGTACGATTCAGGTAAGCTTCAAAACTTGCATTAAAAACCAGCGAATTGAGCGCTTCATCGAGCCTGACACCCGCACGCACCAAAAGGCGTGAACGAAGCCACTCAGCAAAAGCCATGACCGCATAGAATAAAATCAGAAAAAAAGTCACCATAAGAAGCGTCAGTTCACTGCCGCTCTTCATGACGCGACCATAAACCTGAAGCATATAAATCGTCGGAGTCAACATCAATATATTGGCAATCATACTGAAAATGCCAACCCAGAAAAATTCCCGTCGAAACTCCCAGAGCTGACGGGACAATGCACTGCGTTTAAAAAAATCAGGTTTCATCATGAGTCTGTTTGCATATAAGAGTTAGCCTTGAGGCTTCGATTTCGAAGGCTGCTGGGCCGCCGGTGGCGACTGAAGAGCCTCCATAACCTCCTGGCAGGTCCCGAAGCGCTGTACCTGACCATCAACAAGTACAAGCATATGCTCTATTGCCCCCAGAATATTCAACCGATGCGTAATAACAATCACTGTCGTGCCCTTTGCCCTCAACAATTTTACCGCATTGAGCAAAGCGGCATCACCAGCTTCGTCAAGACTTGCATTTGGCTCATCAAGGACCACAAACTTCGGCATATCATAGAGCGCACGGGCCAGAGCTACCCGCTGACGCTCACCACCAGAAAGAAACGACCCGTCGTCGCCAATCTCGGTATCATAACTCTGCGGAAGCTTTTCAATAAAACCATCAAGCCCAACCATGCGGCAAGCCTCACGCACCTTTTCATAGTCAGGCTCACCGAAACGAGCAACATTTTCAGCAATAGTACCCTCGAACAGCTCAACATTCTGGGGCAAATAGCCTATATGCTGACCAAGCTCATCCTTGTCCCACTGATAAATATCGTTCCCGTCAAGCCTTACCTTTCCCTGCATTGCCGGCCATACACCAACAAGCAATCTTGCAAGGGTAGTTTTACCGGAGGCAGATGGTCCGACAATCGCCAATGATCCTCCAGGAGCTACCCTGAAAGTCACCCCTTTGAGAATCTGTACCGGACTTCTTGGCGCTCCGGCAACAAGAGCCTCTACGGAAAGCAATCCGGTCGGTGCCGGCAACGCCATTCCCTTTTCCGGCAAGGGAAACTCCTTCAGCAAAACCTCCAGTCGCTTGAATGACTCAAGGGCATTTTCCACCTGGCGCCAACTCCCGATAATCTGAACAAGCGGTGCAAGCACCCTTCCACCAAGAATTGACGCAACAATCATACCAGAACCATGCAACTCACCTTTCAGTGTCAGCCAGCAGCCCATACCAAGCAAAAGGGAGGCAAGTAAACTCTGCACAAGCTTGGAAAGAGCCGCATTTGTTCCCGCATGATCTGAAGCTTCCGCCTGTTGCAGGAGAAAATCCTGCTGACGATCCATCCAGCGGCTGTGAATATGACCAAGCATGCCCATCGACTCGATAACCTGCGCGTTACGGATCACTCCATCTGCGTAAGTCTGTGCACTGATCGCACTACGGTTTGCCGCCAAAAGCGGCTCACGGATACGACGTTCATTAACCACACCAATCAAAAACTGCACCAAGGCTCCAACCACGGCGAACCAGCCAAGAGGGGGGGCCATCATAAAAATAATCACAAGAACAAGTAATGCCAGCGGAGTATCAATAAAGGCAAGAAATGCCAGAGAGGGCAAAAACTCACGAAGAGCCTTAAGATCACGGAGAGCCTGAGCGCCCCCGGATGGGATATTCTGCATTCTTGCCGTAAGAACGGCATTAAACACGCGTCCCCGCAGCACCTTGTCAAGCTCCATGCCTGCATCATGCATCACCTGTCGACGCACCCACTCCAATGCCTCAAGCAACAGATAGATGCCAACGACAAGAATCGTAAGCATGAGTAACGTTGTATGACTACGACTGTTGACCACCCGATCATACACCTGCATCATATAGGCACTCGGCGCAAGCACCAGCACGTTGACAACGAGACTGAAATAAAAGGTTCGTTTAACAAAAGGGGTAAGCGCAGAAAAAGCCTCGCGCAACGGAGATTTCTCTTTAACTTGTTTCACAGCAGCTCATCCTTGCAATGCATAATCGTTCACCATCTGTTTCAAAAATAAAACAACAACTTCTTTCACACGCACCTATCCAGTAGCACACCTGCAACTGCCAAAAACAGCTCCTGGCGGCTACGGATAACTCTTTTAACTATGAAGAGATCTTCACTCGGCGGGAAGGATTTCTATCAATGCTTGCTGATAGGCATTATGAGCAGTCTGGGCAATCGCCAACTGCATTTGCAAACGCCTGATTTCACTCTCAGCAATCTTGACATTCATCAACTGTTTCTGTGCTGCTTCAGGCAGTTCAGAAACGTTATACGTTTTTCCGTTGTGCGTCAATGTCGGTTCTTCGTTCTTTGTTGCAGGCATGATGAAAATATTCTTTTATTGTTTTTCAAAAAAAATGTAACAAACGGGTACATACACGAATTTGAGTATAGTATACCGGCACTAAATATACAAGCCTTCGTTTCTGATTCATCCTCGCCCTTCCCAGCTCTAATTACGGCATATCACCAGTCATTGCACTACTGAATCAGCAGAATATTTCCGGTAAAAAAACGCAACAAATCCCTGAAACATCAACTCAGTAAAAACTTCACTTATAAGTTAAGTTTTTATTCTTAAAAAAAAAACAAAATAATCATGATGCCGGATGGTGATGCACCTTTTCTTTTATCTCCATCAGTTCAGCAATGGGTGCCAACCACCGGAGACGGATCAAGCTCCACGAAAGCAGGTATGAAGAGTCACGGATTCACCCGACTTGCACCAAGCTGATATCTGACAAGACTTTCGTGATGAACCCATCATTCAGGAGAGAGGAGCATGCTTTCTCTGTTGATCTTTAATCCCTAAACCCGATCTGGAAAGTGCAGATTCAACCGTAGCATCCTGCCAAATCGGGTCGGGGCCCCCCACCGAAAAAAAGATCGACAGTGAGGATTGAGCAATGATGAAGAGCTGGAAAAGAGAGGCAACGCAACCGGGGTTATGCTTTTCCTTCATCCCCTTTCTTTCAAGGTCGTACCAATACCGAGCAAATCAGCAATGTTGGCTTCAGGATCAATAACAGGACTGATAAGTGATGTAGCGGCGGTCATAAGTGTGGTGACTCCCGGTCCGTGTCCAGCTTCAAGGCAGTCGCTGTGCACAACAATACCAACCGTAACGGCCCCTTTACGGTACGCTCTGCCGTAACGATTGTCATGATCCTGCAGAGCCACAAAATCGCCCAGACGAATCTTGTCGATTCCATACTCCTTGATGGTTTCAAGATCGCTGGTCATGATATCGTAATCACCTTTGGCAACATGGGCGGAACCGATGCCTGAACCCATGCAAAAAGCAGGAATAATTGTAGTCACCGGCACTTCAAGCACTCCGCCCTCAAGTTCACGGATTTTCATAGCCGCAAGAAGGGCAGGATCAAGGTTGAAAAGCGTTATCTCCGGGTAATCGGTGAGCTTCATCCCCTGCCCTTTGCCACGAATGATGATGGTATCGGTATAGAGCAGCTTTTCTTTGACATCGCGCTCAAAATCGACAATGACGTGCTCCGATCCTCCATGATGACCGATCACACGCCCTGTGGCACCTTTTGCCTCCCCGGTTACAACAGTTGCCATATTGCCTGCGCAAGAGTAGATCTGCACAGCGACATTTGGATGCTCGTAGGGTTTTTGTGTATCAGCAGTGCAACTTACTCCCGGCTCAATATGGTCACCTTGCCAGCCAAATGCCGAATCACCAACCTGGACGTTCAGGGTAATTCCACCGATTGAGGGCAAAAGAAAGGGCGTCCCTTGATGGTCAACCTCCCAGTTACCCCTGGTTTTCGGTTGTCCCGGCTGGCATTGCAGCAGAAACTCTACAAGATAGTGTTCATTGGTCTTCAGCATGATTTTCTCGGTAATGTGTGTTGATCTTGCAAAAATGTCAGGGATGCGGGGCATCAAATCCCTGACGGATAAAGGTTCTCGCGTCAGGAAAAACAACTTCAACTGAACGGCGAAGACGATCAAGATGAAGCAGAATGGAGAGGGTTTGATCTTCTTGGGCAGGATACTCTCCGTAAAGCAAGCTCCAGGCGGCAAGCGAGCGATCAATGGCTATCAAAACAACTTTGGCCGTACCAGAGCAGTCAGCCTCGAAGTCACTGCCTGAAGCAGCCATTCGGCTGAGACGACCTTCGAGCGCACGGACAATTTTCGGATAAATGAAATAGTGGTAGTGCCGGATAACCTGGATCGACTCCTCAAGAACATGTGGGGGATGTGTCAGCAAAGACTCATCGGTGTCTATAATCTCATCGGCAGTCGCAAACCATTCGTTCACCATACCGGCATAGACAAGGGCGGCGATCGCACAGGAATGTTCACGAGCATCGTGCTGGAAGCTCCCGGAGAGTTCATAAAATGCTGTTTCCCCTTGTAAATCATCAGCTTCAATACCCTCCCGGGCAGCAATTTCCCGGATAAGTCGCATTGCCTGCACCAGCGCAACGCCCATCTCTTGCCAGAACTGTAAATTTAATGCGTCAAAATTCTGCAAGGCATCACCCGCACCTCGTTCTTCGGCTTCAAGACGAAACTGGAGGCAGCGCGAGGTATAGGCACAACGCTCACACCAGCGGTCACAATAAATATGAATGCCTTGAATCAGCTCCGGTTCATCGGACATTAGCTTCCTATATTTAAAGCCATTATAAATTAAAATATCGTTGCTTTCGTATTCGAAACGTAACTTAATTCCTATAATAAAAACATAATGCTACATTCCAACCCAGAAAAGGGCACAACACGGTGCTTGACCATGAACACGGAATGAACATTTATGAAAGCTTTGATAACGATTTTCGAACTGCTTTTCAGCCAGATAAAGCCGCTCAAACAAAAAATCACCCTGTCGCTCTTGTTGCCATTTATTACCGGAACACTTGTTCTTGTATTTTTCACCCTCACTCTTATACACCCTGACACGGAAAGCTATAACGACGAGCTCGGCTTTACCAGTGATAACGACTACGTCACCATAGAAAAGAGTCCCCAGACAATCAAACCGCATCTGACTGTTACAAGGGAAAAAATAAAACAGGGTGAATCACTCTCCTCTCTTCTTGCACAGAAAGGTTTTACTCAAAAAGAGATCCACCGAATAAAAAAAGAGCTCAAAGGGAAATTTTCGCCCCGAAATGTTTGGCCAGGCCGCAGCTATGCAATAACAAAAAACAGCGACGGCAGCCTGCAGCGCTTCTCTTATTTTGCGGATCAGACAACCACAATCCATATTGAAAAAAAGAGGGGAACAGGCCAACTCGTCGTGCAGAGCGAAATCAAGAACTACAGTACAAGAGTTGTCTCCCTTGATGGCACCGTAAACCGAAGCCTTTCGAATTCCCTCAAATCGGCTGCACGTCCCAAACTCATGGACGAAATAACAACCCTCTTTTCCTCAAGAATCAACTTCAGAAACGACATCACCCGCGTAACAAAATACAAGATTCTTTACGAAGAAAAATGGTTCATGAATGAATTTATCGGTATTGGAAAAATCCGTGCTGTTGAATTATCGCTCCCAAACCGTACCATCACCGCATATCTTTATACCGACGAAAAGGGTAAAGCTGGTTATTTTGATGACCATGGCAATGCGATAAATCACTCCACGCACTTTACATCACCCTGCAATTTTTCACGCATTTCAAGCGGTTTTGGCTACCGGATTCATCCCATTACCAGAACAAGGCATTTTCATGGTGGTGTTGATATGGCCGCAATGTCAGGAACCCCTGTACGCGCCACGGCTGACGGAAAACTTGTTTTCAGAGGCAGAAAAGGAATGGCCGGCAATATGGTAACACTTGAACACCCCGACCATTATTACAGCCAATACCTGCATTTAAGCAATTATGCGCTGAACACTGAATACAGCAGAAGAATCCATCAGGGAGAGATCATCGGCTATGTGGGGTCGACTGGCCGTTCAACCGGACCACACCTCGACTTCCGCATCATCCACAACGGTAAACCGATGAATCCGCTTGCAGTACTCGGTTCATCCAACGCCGGAACAATTTCACCTGCGAAAATGAACAACTTTCTTGCCTGTATCAACATCATGAAGGCCAACTTCGACAACAACCACATGCTTGTCGCCGCTACGCCTCATGCTCTTCGTACCCCTCACCGCTCGCTTGTAACCATCTGAGCACCTGAAAGCAATTCCGTTGCACGACAAAAAGCAACAAAGGACGCATAGAATGCATCCTTTGTTGCCTGAAAAAAAACACTGTGACTGGAAAATAGTTTAAAGAGGAGTTACATCTTCAGCCTGAAGGCCTTTTGCTCCCTGGGTTACTTCCATCATGACCTTCTGGCCTTCAACAAGAGTTTTGCGCCCGGTGCCATTAATCGCACTGTGATGCACAAACACATCCTTTCCGCCTTTCTGCTCAATAAAACCGTAACCTTTTTCTTCGTTGAACCATTTGACAGTTCCTTCAACCTGAGTACCCATATCTACCTCTTTTTATTTTTGCCAGTTAAATTTGGCGTTACAATGAGCAAACCTCGACATGAGGCGCTCAAAAACGAATTAATTTTTCGTGTGATTAATTTACTCACTTTAAGCTAAATCAAAAAGAAAGTTCTGAAGTTTACGCTACTTTTTTATTATTGACAAAAAAAAAGCTGGAAGCTCCCCAAAAAGCTCCCCGATGCAAAAAAAGCAATAACGCAACCCTTCTACTTGATTCCCCACAGTTTGATCTTGCGGTCATCGCTTCCGCTGGCGATTACCTTTCCATCCGGAGAGACATCAACCGACTGCACTTCAAGCACATGACCCCGATAGAGATGCAACTCTTTGCCGGAACCGGCATCCCATAACCTGACCGTTTCATCATTGGCCGCACTGACAAGCTTTGTGCCATCAGGAGTAAAACAGACGCTGCGCACAGCATCCTGATGACCTTCAAACACCTTCGTAATTTCTCCGGTTGCGACCTCAAGAATCTTTACCAGAGCATCACGCCCGCAAAAAGCAATAAGGCGGTCGTCAGGACTGAATGCCAACGCATGGGAGAGGCGGTCGTTTGTTTTGCAGTTGGCAATATTTTTACCGCTCTCAACATCCCATATTTTAATGACCGGTTCCTCACCGCAGCTTGCAATGAGTTTCCCATTATGGCTCCAGGCAAGACACTCAATATAGGATTTATGACCAAGAAGCCTCGAAAGTTCTTTTCCTGTTTCAACACTCCACAGTCTGATTGTCGTATCACGTGAACAACTGGCTACAACGTTGCCATCAGGGCTGAAGGCAACCATGCGGACAGCCGTATCGTGACCTTTACAAAGATGGCGGCACTGGCCGGTTTCTGCATCCCAAATTCTTACCGTACTGTCCGTACTTCCGCTTGCAAGCAGTTTGCCATCACGGCTGATATCAACGCACTCAACCCAGGTATCATGACCTTTCATGGTATGCAGACATTGACCTGTTTCCACATCCCACAGCATCACCGTTTCATCAAAACTGCCACTGACAAGTTTTTTGCCATCTGCGCTGAATTTCACACCGAGCACCCGGTCGAGATGACCTTCCATTGTCTTTATCAGGTTGACATCCTCATTAACCTTTGGAAGCGTCAACACCACTTCCTTTTTTCCAAAAATTTTCGATAAGAAACCCATAAACAGTACGTTTGTTTGAATTGATGCTCTTTGTCGGCCACAGACCCGCCCGTATGGAGATGCTGCTCGTGAGCACGCAATTTAAAAAAAATTATCACCTTCCCCGAATTCTCTGTATCGATCAGGAAAAATTGTAGTTCCTCCCCTTCCAACTGGCACCTTTGCCAAATTTTATGTTAGAGAATGAGTTGCAGGCGATGGCAAGCAGCACGATCTGGGAGAGCAGATGCAAAAAAACCATGAGGAGTGACTGGCGAAACAGAAGCGCAATAATGAACCTGCAAAAGAGGGCAATGGTGATCTGTAGCAAAGGAAGCCAAAAAAGCAGGAGCGAAAACTCACCGGCAAGCACGGAGAAGCAAAAAAATGCGCATGGCGCAAGATAGAGGGCTATGACCAGCAGGATCAACGCAAAAAGCCCCGTCGTATGGTAACCGAGAGCCGCAAAAAGGTTTTTTGAAAAGCCGTCCCATATTTCGCCGAAAGAGCGATACATCCGGCAACTGACCACGTCCGTTCCGTTAAAGGCCACAACATGTCCACCTGCCTTTTTGACATTCTTGCAGAGCCAGACATCTTCAACAAGGGCATCGCGAACAGAAGCATGACCGTTGATACGATCATAAAACTCCCTGCGGAAAAAAATATACTGGCCGTTGGCAAAACAAAACGCCGGGTTTGGGCTTGTGCGCACCAGACGAAGTGGCAGATAGCACATCAGAATAACATGAATAAGCGGCACCACAAGCTTTTCCCAGAATGACCCAAGCTCCTGACGGGGCATCAGAGAGAGCATATCAGCGCCCGACGCATTCATGGCACCAACCGTTCGACGAAGAGCATCAGGCTCATGCCAGGTATCGGCATCGGTAAAGAGCAGTAGCTCTCCCTTTGCCTGACGCCTGAGCTGGGCACATGCCCAGGCCTTGCCATGCCATCCATCGGGCAGCGATTCGCCCTGCACGACGCGCATCTTCCCGCCCGACTCCAGAAGCAACTGAGCCAACAGCTCCCCGGTTGCATCGGTTGAACCATCATCCAGTACCACAATCTCGAATGACGCATACTCCTGCCGCAAAAGTGATCGCACACAGCGCTCAATGTTCAACGCCTCATTACGAGCCGGGACAAGAACCGATACAAACTGCCCGATTTGAGAGGAGTGGTCAGGCATACCCGGCAGGTCGACAAGGTTGCGCAAGAGAATCCCCAAAAAAACGAGCAACGAAAGCAGTACCGCTATCTGATAGAAAAAGAGCATGGCCAGGATAAAAAAGGCCGCCCTCCGGGGGCAGCCTGCATATTGAAAGTTAAAACGAATCTTTTCAGTCGATCAGCTTATTGATATTATACTCAAAAATACCCTCAGCACCTGCCCGTTTGAGCTCGGGAATCAGCTTGCGCACTATTTTTTCGGTAACAATAACTTCAAGTGCCACCCACTGATCCTCGGCAAGACTCGATATGGTCGGCTGCCGGAGGGCAGGAATAATGGCAATAATCTGGTCGAGCGACGATTTCGGTGCATTCATTTTCAGTCCAACCTTGCCCTGGGCGTTAATAGCTCCAAGCAGCAGCATGGCCATGTTCTCAATCTTCTCCCGTTTCCAGGGATCGTTCCATGAATCTTTGTTGGCTATCAGTTTCGTGTTTGATTCAAGGATGGTATCAACAATTCTCAGCTTGTTGGCCTTGAGCGAAGAACCGGTTTCAGTCACCTCCACAATGGCATCAGCCAAGTCGGGCGGCTTGACTTCTGTTGCTCCCCAACTGAACTCAACCAGAGCGTTGACCCCGTTTTTTGCAAGGTATTTTTTGGTAATATTAACCACTTCAGTAGCAATGTGCTTCCCTTCAAGGTCTTTAACCGACATGACCGACGAGTTTTCAGGCACACAAAGCACCCAGCGTACCGGCCTCATGGAAGCTTTGGAATAGACCAGATCAGCAACCTCGACAACGTCGGCATCCGTTTCAATAATCCAGTCCTTGCCGGTCAACCCCACATCAAAAGCGCCCAGCTCTACATAATGCGCCATCTCCTGTGCCCTGATAAGAATGGCTTCAAGCTCATCGTCATCTATGGAGGGAAAATAGGAACGGCTCTGAACCGAAAAATGAAACCCTGCCTGGGCAAAAAGATCAATTGTTGAATCCTGCAAGCTTCCTTTCGGAAGCCCGAGTTTCAGCACCTTGTTGACATCACTCATAACAACTACCTCTTGATATTAAACGTTATAATTCCCTGAGTTGAAAAATACCATCATCAAAGACTCCGTAGGGCACAGTCCCGTCAATCCATGTACCGAGATTGACATACCTGCTTCTGCCGCCGGATAGCTCCGTGATACCCTTGACATGGTTATGACCACACACAAAATAATCGAAATCCTTTTCAGCCGCCAATGACTCGGCAACTTGCAACAGCCGATTGATTTCAAAAACACGATCGACATGCTTATGCTTGCGGCTGAGCTGCGAAAGCATTTTCATAAGTCCAATCGCCAGATCAGGATGAAACCCCGACAAAAGAGCAAGATTGAAGCGGTTCCTCACCAAGCGGGCAAAAAGCTTGTAGCCATAGTCCCCTTTCCCCAAGCCGTCGCCATGAGCAAAAATGAATTTTCGTCCATCACAAAGCAATTCATTGATGCCATAAAGGGTTTTTATACCGAGCTCATCGTCAAAATATCGCCCGAGATAAAAGTCATGGTTTCCCGCTACGTAGACAACCTCAATATTGTGGCGCACCAAATCCGCCAAAAGACAAAGAACGCGGGTAAACCCCTTTGGAATAAGATGGCGAAACTCCATCCAATAATCCATGATATCGCCAAGCATATAGAGCGAACGGCCCTCTGCCTTGATGATGGTAAAAAGCCGTTCAAGGTTTTCCAGCTTGAGCAATTCGCTTTTTTCGTCCTGCAGACCAATATGAAGGTCACTGATAAAAAAAATGGCCTGCTTCTCACCCCTGTTCATGCGCTCATCTCACAAAAGGTATGACGCAGCAACAACGGCAACAGGGATCGTCAGGTTATCGACCTCCTTGGGGCTGACACCTTCAACAACGGTGGCAATAAGGGCGATAATGACGATTTTTGTGGCATCAAACGATTCTGGTACAATAAGATGAACAAAAAAGAGTCCGGCACAAAGGCTCCCGACGAGAAAGGCCAGGCTCCCTTCAACACTTTTATCGCTGAGTATATGGTATTTTATCTTTCCGTAGCGGGTACCAATGATCGGCGCAAGACCATCGCCCCATCCAAGCATGGCCATGGCCATTACTCCGGCGGGCTGTTTGTAATAGAGGGTTCCACAAATCATGGCAACAATGACAAAATAGAGGGTTCCTTTAAGCAGCTCCCGTTTGTTGCCGGTACGGGTCATGGTTTTCACCGCCTGGTCATCATCGGCCGCAAAAAGGCCTTTCTGGATAAGGAGCACCGTCCAAACCGCAAAGACGGTGATATTGAGAAAATGAGACCAGTCGCCGCCGATATAGAGAGGAAGAAACATAATGGCAGAACCGGCGCATATATGGGTAATTTTTCGGCTGATATCTCGTGGCAGCTTGTGGTTGGTCACCAGATAATCCATCAGGGGGGGGACGCTGAACACATAGACAAAGGTCAATAAGGTAACCAGTGCGTTATGCCATACCACTGGAAGCGAAAAAAAAGGAAGAGTTTCCGTCATAGCACCTTGGTGATTTAGGGTTAGGCTCCTGTAAAAAGGAATTACTTAACGTTGATATATTTCAATCCAACCATCCCGGCAACAAGAAGATTGTTGATCAAAAACAAAAAGTTATTGGCGATCTGAAACCGGAGAAAGGTATTGTGTTCCTGGACGTCACTCTTGCCGAGAACATGACCAAATCCATCATCAACTGCACCCTGCATAAATGAGATTCCCCCCTTCGGATCACGCAAAAGCTGTACCTGAAGAACCAGATTCAGTGCAAGTCCAATCAGGACAAAAACCGCCGGGATAATAAAACCCCAACTGAAGGAGAGCAAAGCAAGAACGGCAAAAACAACATCAATAATCGCGAAGGAGACCAGAAAGGTATTTTTGGCGCCGATCATGACCGTCAATGACTTGAGACC
>CAINOO010000094.1 GCA_903851535.1 uncultured Chlorobiaceae bacterium
ATCAAGAACGATTCCAACGTATCGGTTAACCTGATCATCATCTCCCTTGAAGGGTGTTCCTTTCGACATAACCCAGCGCTTTTGGCCGGAACGATCATGAACACGCCATTCAACGGTAAATTCCTGACCATGTTCTACAGCATTCAGAACGGTTTGTTCTACACGCTCTTTGTCTTCGTCAAAAATTGACTGTTTCCATAACTCGTAGGTTGCCTCGCCGGGAAGTGGTTCCAAACCAAGCAGATACCAGAGTTCATTCGACCACAGGATGCGGTTGGTCTGCAAGTCCCACTCCCAACTGCCGGAATGGGTCAGATCGATAATAAGACGCTGGCGTTCATTGGTGACGAGCATGTTCTGCTCAATCATTTTTTCTCTGCTGATATCGGAGAGAATGGTTCTGCACTCTTTTCCGTTATCATTGACGAGGGCTTCAATGCGCACGGTTTTTGGACGGAGAGTATCCTTTTCAAAGGCGTAAAGTTCCACTTCACAATGGTTTGGCTCTTTGCGGCTGAACACTCTTTCAAGCAGTGCCTTGAATGTCGGGTGGTCATTATGGATAATATAGTTTTTCAGCTTTTTTCCGCGTAACCGGGATCGTGCAGCATCAAGAATCGTTGCGGCAGTCAGGTTCAACTCGACGATCTCGCTGTCCGGTGCCAGTGTCAGGTATCCCAATGGCGCGAAGTCGTACAGATCGGTGTACCGTTCCAGACTTTTTTCCAACGCTTCTCTCGACTGTATCAGCTCTTGCTGCTGCATTTCAAGTTCGATCTGGTGAACCGCAAGTTCATGGATCAAGCGGAGCATATCCTCTGGTGAAGAGGAGTGATTTATGTTGGTCAGGTGACCTTTTTGCAGTTTCTTTTCAGCCTGGGAGCGCAATTCAGAAAAGTCATCTGCAGGAATTGTGTTTTGAGGCATGATCTGTTTTCAGGGAATCAAATTTGTTCAGAATTCTGATTTGGATTGCTTATTTCAAAAAATGTTGTGAAGACTTGATAGATTTTTTCGTTTTCTTCTTCTGATCTTTTTGATAAACTGACTTTAACCCATCGAACCTTCTGATCTTGAGGATGGACAATGCCCATAATGACTCCGCTGATGGGCTTTCCGGAGCGTAATGCGACCACAGCGGGGTGTTCTTCGGGAGGCAAAGCCGATCCGTCGGCCCTGACAAGTTGCCATCGAAGATCGGCAATGTTTTTGCCCAGCATCTCTTTCATTGAAATCCCGGTAATTCGTTCAGCCTCCTGATTGGTCATGATAATATCTCCCTCTCCCTGCTGCAGCATGATACCAACAGGCATGGTATCAATCAAAAACCGGAAACTCTTCTCAATCTCCCGCAGACTTTGCTCCAGTTTCTTGGCGACGGTGATATCATTAAAGGTAATGACCAGCCCGTTAATGCGGTTCTCCTGGGTGCGGTAAGGCATGATCTTGATGGTAAACCAGCGATTGTTACTTGCGGAAACCTGTTTTTCACTGAAAACAAGGGTTTTAAGAACCTCATGAGCATCTTCAGCGAGGGCAGGATAGTCGAGATCGGTAACAATATCGGTTATCGGGCGTCCAACATCGCTTGCAATCAGTTTGATGATTGAGGAGGTACGGTTGGTAAAGCGGCGTATGTTGAGCTTGTCATCAAGAAAGAGTGTTGCAATGTCCGTGCTGTTGAGCAGGTTTTTCATGTCGTTGTTGGCCTGTGACAGGTCAGTCACTTTCGATTGCAGTTCATGGTTAACAGTTTGCAACTCTTCGTTCAGTGACTGCATCTCCTCTTTTGATGTGGTCAGCTCTTCATTGGTACTCTGCATCTCCTCATTGGCCGACTGCATCTCCTCATTCGTGCTTTTGAGTTCCTCCTCCGAGGTCTGCATCTCTTCACGTATGGTGATAATCTCCTGTTTGGCCTCTTTGAGCTCTTCTGCAAGGGTAACAAGCCCGCTGTCGTTGAGAGTTGCAACGGGATCCAGATCCAAAGTGCCGGGTGCTTTTTTTGCAACATCGGCAAAAACAATCAGGAGCATTTTTTTGAAAGAGGGCTGATTGTCAATAAGCCGAACCGACAGGTTAACAATTTTTGTTCCTCCGTTTGTTCCTATGACCACTCCTTTTTTTACAATCTCTCCTTTCTGGCGAAGTGCATTTCTGAAAAGAATATTCAGTTCATAGCGAATCTCTTCCCTTGCCATGGCGAAGATATTCAGGTTGGCTTTTCCTGCTGCCGGTTCCAGGTAGTTGCCGGTACGACCGCTGATATAGAGGATATCACCATTCTGATTGGTCAGTACTGCCGCAGGAGTATAATATTGGAGCAGGAGCGTATCACTTATTGTTTTCAGGTTGATTTCTGAAGTCACCGGTTTGCTCTCTGCAGCCTGTATATCCGAAGTATCGACTGATGAATGGCTGTAGGATGCCGGGAAATCAACATGCTCAGGCCTGTCTGAGAGATGAATATGACGGAAAAGACGGGACTTGCTGTCGAGTGTCTGAAAAAGTTGGCCATAGGAGCCGACCGTTTCAGCACTTCCGAGAAAGAGAATGCCGCCGGGATTGAGGCTGTAATGAAATAACGGTATCAGTTTTTTTTGCAGCTCTTGCTCCATGTAAATCAGCAGATTGCGGCAAATGAGAATATCGATTTTGCTGAAGGGGGGATCCATAATGACGTTATGGGGAGCAAAGACAATGGTCTCACGAATCTCTCTTGTGATCCTGTAACCCCGATCATCTTTTTCAAAGTATTGACTGATGCGGCTGGCAGAAACATCCGCCGTAATATTGGGTGGATAGATTCCTGTGCGAGCCTTTTCAACCGCATTTTTATCAAGGTCTGTTGCAAAGATCAGGAGTTTGAAATTACTGGCAGGTTTCATTGTTGCAACAACTTCCCTGAAGACGATAGCGAGGGAATAGGCCTCTTCACCTGTTGAACAGCCAGCCACCCACGCCCGAATAATACCGCCCGATGGATGGGATGCGAGAATGGATGAAATGCCATCTGTTTTAAGGGCCTCCCAGGCATCAGGATCACGGAAAAAAGCCGTTACCCCTATGAGCAGCTCCTTGAAAAGCAGCTCGATTTCCTGGGGATTGGCCTGAAGATAGTTGACATAGGTGGCGATTTTTTCAATTTCGTGAATTCCCATGCGCCGTTCGATACGGCGATAAATCGTGTTTTTCTTGTACAGTGAAAAATCATGCCCGGTATGCGTACGCAAGAGAATAATAATTTTTTTCAGCGAACTCAGTGTTTGCTCCTTGATGCTTGTTGCCGTTGTTGCGATGATGGGAAGATGTTTCAAATACGCCATAATTTTTGCGGGAAGAAGCTCTGCTGGTGCTACAACGTCAGCAAGTCCTTCATCTATGGCGCTTCGAGGCATTCCGTCAAACTTTGCTGAAGCAGGTTCCTGTACAAAAACACCGCCACATTTCTCCTTTATGGCGCGCAGTCCAAGTGTTCCGTCGGAACCCATGCCAGAAAGAATCACGCCGATTGCATGCTCTTTAAGATCCTCTGCCATTGAACGGAAAAAGAAGTCAAT
>CAINOO010000095.1 GCA_903851535.1 uncultured Chlorobiaceae bacterium
GCTTCTTGTGCCGGTTCTTACGGCGCATCTTTTTGCGCTTGTGTACCGCCATTTTATGACGTTTTCTCTTTTTTCCGCAGGGCATATAGTAAGTGTCTTTCCTCTTGTTTTAAAGGCAGATAATATAGGAACTTTTTTCCAGGATGCAAACATTTATTCCCGCTTTTTAAACAAAGGTTATTTTTCATAGTCATGCAACAGGCTGTGCGGCTCTTTGAGGCTGAGTTGCCTCACTTTTGCCGGGCACAGCAACACCCTGTTTAACGCTCCCACAAAGTTTGTCAGGCATTCATGTATTTGAAAAAATCCTTGTTGTCTTTCGTGTCCATCATTTTTTCACGCATGAACTCCATGCACTCGATAGGATTCTTGTCGGCAAGGTACTTTCTGAGCAGCCATGTTCTTGAGAGTTCTTCCTGTGTAAAGAGCAACTCCTCTTTACGAGTGCTGGAGCGAAGAATATCGATGGAGGGGAAGATACGGCGTTCGGAGAGGCGGCGGTCAAGCAGAAGCTCCATATTGCCAGTGCCCTTGAACTCTTCGAAGATAACGTCATCCATACGTGAGCCGGTATCAATCAGCGCAGTGGCAATAATGGTCAGACTGCCACCCTCCTCAATATTTCGGGCCGCTCCAAAAAAACGTTTTGGTTTGGTGAGGGCATTGGCATCAATACCACCCGAAAGGATTTTTCCGGAATGGGGAATGATGGTATTATGGGCCCTTGCAAGCCGGGTAATGGAGTCAAGCAGCACCACGACATCACGCCCAACCTCCACAAGCCGTTTAGCCTTTTCAAGCACCATGTCGGCCACCAGCACGTGACGTTCCGGATCCTCGTCAAAGGTGGAACTCACCACTTCTGCCGGTACGCTCCGGGCCATGTCGGTTACCTCTTCAGGACGCTCATCAATGAGCAATACAATGAGGTAGACCTCTGGATGATTTTTGATGATGGCGTTGGCAATCATCTGCAGCAGCATGGTTTTGCCCGTTTTCGGCTGCGCCACAATCAGGCCTCTCTGCCCTTTGCCAATAGGGGTAAAAATATCCATGATGCGACCACATGCTTCCGATTGCTTGGTCTCAAGCTTGAGACGTTCACGGGGGAATAGCGGTGTCAAGTTTTCAAAATAGGGCCTT
The DNA here is from genome assembly GCA_903851535.1 of uncultured Chlorobiaceae bacterium. Taxonomy (GTDB): domain Bacteria; phylum Bacteroidota; class Chlorobiia; order Chlorobiales; family Chlorobiaceae; genus Chlorobium. The sequence goes on from CAINOO010000095.1 coordinate 1,144, forward strand.
TCTCGTGTAATTTCGGGATCGTTGCCATCAATCGTATTGATCTTTAACAGGGCAAAAAAACGCTCTCCCTCTTTGGGTGCCCTGACCTGTCCGGACACGGTATCACCGGTACGCATGTTGAAGCGCTTGATCTGCGAAGGTGAGACATAAATATCGTCAGGAGAGGAGAGGTAGTTGTAGTTGGCTGAGCGCAAAAAACCATACCCTTCCGGGATGACCTGCAGAACACCGGTGTTGACCATCACATTACCACTCTCAGAATCGGTATTCTTCTGTGACTGCGCCTCAATAATCTTGAAGATCAGCTCTTCCTTGCGCAGACCGGCAGCCATAACGCCAAGCTCTTTGGCCAGAACGTGCAGTTCAGAAACCTTTTTTTTCTGGAGCATATTAATGTCCAGACCTTTAAAAACCGGATTGTTCGACATTGTGTTTGTTTTCAACGCTTGTTATGTAAAAAAGCAACAGCAAAAAGGGGAAAATAGACTTCATCCCTGCAAGGGAGTAACCCGCCAGTATGGCCTGTACCTCGACTCATAACCCGGGAATTACCTGTTAAGGCTTCATCATCTACCATGTGAAAGCAGGACAGAAGAAAATGACAGGGGAAGACTCTCTATACGTGAAAAAGGGATAAGCACAGCAAGGAATTATGGAACGAAATGTTCCCTATTCATAAACGAAGAATTTCAGTAGCTTTGGTAAAATATAAAAAAATTCAATAAAAAAGCGCTCTTCACCTTCAGACAAGTATCATCGGCTGGCTGCAAGAAGATCGCCGGCAAGATAAAATGAGCCTGTCACGAGAATCATGTCATCATCATGTGCTTGAGCAAGAAGATGCGCAAGCCCCTCTCTGCCCGTCGTACACACGGTTGCCTTCCCTCCCTCTTCCTGGCACAGTCGGCAGAGTGTTTCGGCCGGAACGCTCCGCTCTGAGGGTATATTGACCAGAACAAAGGTGCAGTCGAGGCGAAGAAGCTCCCGGATAATCGCTCTCGCATCCTTGTCTGAAGCAAGACCAAGAAGAACATACCTTCGGCGGTAGTGATGCCGAAATGAACAAAGCGCATTGACCGTTTCGCGCATACCGGCGGGATTGTGCGAAACATCAAGAAAGAGTGCTGGATGCCTTCCGATCAGCTCAAGCCTGGCGCGATATCCAGTCTGTAATAATCCTTCAAGGCCCGAAGTGATATGCTCGGGAGCAATACCGGCATGTTCGGCAACCAAAACCGCCAGAGAGATATTGGATGCATGAAACGATCCGGTCAGAGGTGCCTTCAGGCTTGGATAATGATGCATAGCTGTTGTCAGGGCAAGTTCAACCATTCCCGGTTCAACTGATGAGAGTGTGCAGAGCGAATCTTTTCCGGTAAAAAATAATGGAGCGTTGCACCGTTTCGCCATCTGTTCGATCTCACTCTGCGCTTCAGGCTGAGAAACCGCAGAAAAAACATTGCTCCCTTTTTTGATAATGGCAGCTTTTTCGGCAGCAATCAAGGCAAGAGTTTCGCCAAGCCAGTCAGTATGGTCGAGAGCGATCGTTGTAATCACCGCATAAGTGGAATCGACAACATTGGTTGCATCGAGCCGTCCACCCATACCGGTCTCGATGATGGAGACGTCAACGCCTTCATCGGCAAACCAGGCAAAAGCAATGGCTGTTGTTGCCTCAAAAAATGTAGCCTTGCCAGCAATCACCGCATCACTGAAAAGCGAACAATAGTGAGCGACACACTCCCGGGGAATCTGGCGACCATTAATACGGATCCTCTCGGTAAAATCAACCAGATGAGGTGACGTATAAAGCGCACACTTTTTGCCTGATGCCTGAAAGATGGAGGCAAGCGCCGCCGCAACGCTCCCCTTTCCGTTGGTGCCCGCAATATGAACAACCAGCCCCAGTCGCTTTTGCGGCGACCCATGAAGATCAAGCAGTGAACGTACACGGTCGAGACCCGGTTTTATACCAAACCGGTGCAATGGGTAAAGAAAATCGAGAGAGTCCTGGTAGGTCACCGTTATCTGCTAACTGTTATGAATTGAGAGGAGAGCGGCCTTGATGACCTCTTCGACCGTAAACTGTGGTGTTTGCTCCACAATGGCCACAACCGCCTTTTGAGCAGTGATTCTCGAAAAGCCGAGGGTTACCAGGGCATTGACGGCATCGTCCTGCAACCGGCTTGACGAAAGCCGGGCTGGAGAGGCAATAGCAGAAACCGGTGAAAGTTTCAGGATTTTATCACGCAACTCAAGAATAATCCTTGCCGCTGTTTTCTTTCCGACGCCAGTGATACCGTAAAGCCGTTCGGGGGCATTGGCCAGTATGGCTTCGTGAATATCCTGAACCTGAAGCCCTGAAAGAAGGGCAAGGGCAAGCTTGGGCCCAACCCCCGAAGTGAGCAAGAGAAGCCGGAAGAGTTGACGCTCCTCTTCTCTTGAAAAGCCATAAAGCTGCATGAGATCTTCCCGGACAACAAGATGGGCAAAAAGAAGGACTTCACTGCCCTGCGCAGGCAACTGACGATGTGTAGTGGCGGAAATCAACAGTTGGTAAGCAACTCCGGCAACCTCGATAACCACCTCTTCTGGCAAGAGCGAAGCAAGCTTGCCGCGAAAATATGCAAACATGAAAGCGGGTATGGAAACCCGGCCTGAAAGGCTTTGAGAGTTCGCTCTCGGCAGCTTTTCGGAGCCGGATGTCAGACAATGAAGATTACTGCAGACCGTTCCGGAACAATCCTGAACGATCAGTCGGCCTTCACGTAACTATTCAATAGACGTGTCAACTGTGATTTTTTACGGGATGCCTTATTGGCATGAATATAGTTCTTTACCCCGAGACGATCAATTTTCTGGACTGCCGAGCGGTACGCTACTTCGACTACGGCCTTGTCAGCACTGGTATCAATCAGTTTCTGCATGGTTTTGACAAGAACCTTCATCTCTTTTTTCCTTGCTCTGTTCCTGGCATTTCTTTTTTCTGACTGCCGCAATCTTTTTTCAGCCGATTTGTGTAAAGGCATATAAGGTGCTGTTAGGATAATATATTGTTGAATAACAAAAGGCATGTAATATAGAAGAAACAAGCAAAATTCAAAAGAATTTTCTTGCTCGTGCTGTAGAGATAGTCATAGAAGGAGAGCCCCCCTGCCTCGGCCTTTTCGCCTCGCTCTCAAAACTCAACACCCTTTTTCTTATATTGGACAAAATTTTAACCACCGTTATGGAGCTTTTATGAGTCTGATGATCAGCGTTTCAGGGATAAGGGGAATTGTCGGCGAAAGCTTGACCCCGAAAAATCTCACGGCATTTGCCATGGCCTTTGCCTCCCTGATGTTTCGCCAGAGAGAGAGGCGTGGGGGGAGCCAGAGGGAGCAGCGACCAAAAATCGTCATCGGTCGCGATACCCGCCCAACAGGCAAAGCCATCAGCGACCTTGTCAGCAACACCCTGCTGCTGTGCGGATGCGATGTTGTCGATCTTGGTATTGCCACAACACCGACCGTTGAACTTGCCGTTCCAGCCGAACATGCCGACGGCGGACTGATCATTACGGCCTCACACAACCCTGTTGCATGGAATGCGCTGAAAATGCTCAACCATCAGGGGGAGTTTCTGAATGCTGCCGATGTCGATGAGCTGCTTGCCATTGCTGACCATGAGCTCTTTGTCACGGCTCACTGGGATACGATCGGCTCGCTCTCGGGCAATGAGTTCTATGATGCGCTGCATATCAAAAAAGTACTTGATCTCCCCTGTATTGATACTGCTGCCATCGCAAAAGAGCAATTTCGTGTGCTTGTTGACTGTGTTGAAGGAGCAGGATATGCAATTATTCCCAAGCTCTGCCGTACGCTTGGTATCAAGGAGATGGTCGAAGTTGCCTGTGGCGGCAGCGGCATCTTTCCAAGAAACCCCGAACCAATCGAAGAAAATCTTTCCACCACCATTGCAGCCGTCAAGCAGAGTTCCTGCGATTTTGCCCTGATCGTTGATCCTGATGTTGACCGCCTCGCGCTGCTTTGTGAAGATGGCTCACTCTTTGGAGAAGAGTACACGCTGGTCGCCTGCGCTGATTTTTACCTGAAACACCATCGCGGGCCCGTGGTCAACAATCTCTCAAGCAGCCGGGCGTTGCGCGATATCGCAACAAAACACGACGTAGCCTGTTACAGCGCTAAAATAGGTGAAGCCAACGTCAGCGAAATGATGAAGGAGGTCGGCGCTGTCATTGGTGGTGAAGGCAATGGAGGAGTCATCCTTTCCGAACTGCACTACGGTCGCGACGCTCTTGTCGGTATCGCGCTTATCGTCCAGGCATTCACCCTCTGGCGCAGTGAAAACAGGGGCGGCTCGCTCTCGCAGTTCCGACGCCACTTTCCTGACTACTGTATGTCGAAACAGAAAATTGAACTTGGCTCAACAAGCCGGGCCGAACTTGAAAAACTCCTGACCGATATTGCGGGCCACTACCAGAACGCTGAGGCAAACCGGCTTGACGGACTGAAGCTCGATTTTGCCGACAGTTGGGTGCACCTGCGCCCTTCCAATACGGAACCCATTGTGAGGATCTATGCTGAAGCTCCCTCAAAAGAGCGGGCTGAAGCGCTGGCCAGCGAGCTCAAGCATGAAATTGAACAACGAGTCGCGAAGATTGATGAGCCAGGGAGCATTGGGGAGCATGAGTAACAACCCGACCAAAAAAAGCTTCCGCCCGCAGCAGGACGATACCCTGCAAAAAGGGAAAAAACGCTCGATTGACCGCTACATTGTCTCTCGCCTTCTGTGCTATATCAAACCCTACAGCACGCTTGTAGCTACGGCTATAGCCATCACCATTGCCGGTTCCTTTCTCGGCCCGTTGCGTCCCTGGCTGACAAAGATCGCCATTGACGACTACATCGCCCGCGGCAATCTCAAGGGGCTCGGCGTTATCAGCATTTTTCTTGCAGCAGCCATACTGCTTGACGGCATCAAGCAGTATATCACAACATGGATGACCCAGATTATCGGACAGAAAGCGGTCTTCGACATCCGAATGGATATTTTCCGGCACCTGCAGAAGTTGCCTGCGAGGTTCTTTGACCGAAACCCCATCGGACGGCTGATCACCCGGACAACAGGCGATGTTGAATCGCTGAACGAAATGCTCTCGAGTGGCATCATTACCATTCTTGGAGACCTCCTCCAGCTCTTTTTTATTGTGGTGCTGATGGCTTGGATCGACTGGCAGTTAACCCTTATTGTGCTCAGTATTCTTCCCCTGATGATCTGGGCCACCATTGTCTTTAAAAACAGCGTCAGAATTGCATTTCAGGATGTGCTTACCCATCAGGCCCGACTGAACACTTTTTTTCAGGAGCATATCACCGGCATGAGTATTGTCCAGCTCTTTAACCGTGAGGAACGCGAAGCGCGGAAATATGCGGCCATCAACGCCGATCACCGCGATGCCAATATCCGTACCGTCTTCTCGTTCTCCATCTATTATCCGCTGATCGAGACACTGAGTTCAGTCGCTGCCGGGCTGGTAATCTGGTACAGCGGCGTCCGACTGCTCAAGGCCGATCTCACCATAGGAGTCGTCATCTCATTTGTCCAGTATATCTGGCTTTTTTTCCGCCCCCTGCAACATCTTTCTGACCGCTTCAACGTTATCCAGAACGCCATTGCAAGCTCAGACCGCATTATCCGCCTGCTCGATGAAAAAGAGGGCATAGAAGAGCCTTCAGGAAAAGTGCAGATTGAGAGCTTCCGGAAGAACATCGAATTCAGGAATGTCTGGTTCGCCTACGAAAGTGAAAACTGGGTGCTGAAAGATATCTCTTTTAAGATCAACCGTGGAGAAAAAATTGCCATTGTCGGTGCAACGGGAAGCGGTAAAACCACCCTGATCAATATTCTCTCCCGTCTTTACCCCTTCGAAAAAGGATCGGTGACCATTGACGGTATTGATCTCCAGGAAATTGCAGAACACTCGGTGAGAAAACTGGTCGGTGTGGTCATGCAGGATGTCTTTCTCTTTTCCGGCACTATAGGCGAAAACCTCGCTTTCGGCAATCCTGACGTCTCTGATGAGGAGTTACGTGAAGCAGCGAAAATTGTCGGAGCCGACCGCTTTATTGACCAGCTCCCCGGGGGTTACCAGTACAGGGTACTCGAAAACGGCACGGGTCTCTCCTCCGGGCAGAAGCAGTTGATCGCTTTCGTCCGGGCCCTCCTTTACAATCCGGAAATTCTTGTGCTTGATGAGGCAACAAGCTCGGTTGACACCGAAACGGAGGGACTTATTGATGCGGCAACGGCTCGCCTGATGAGTGAGCGCACCTCCATCATCATTGCCCACCGGCTTTCGACCGTCCAGAAAGCCGACAGAATTATTGTTTTGCACAAAGGAGTGATCAGGGAGAGCGGCAATCACCAGGAGCTGCTCGCAAAAAGAGGACTCTACTACAAGCTCTACCTGCTCCAGCACCCCGAACAAACCCTTGTATCGGAGGCGGGAGGGTAACGGCTACAGACTGCTGTCGCGAAGCACACTGACCGGCTCCAGCTTCGCTGCCTTGGCTGAGGGAAGAATGGCTGCAAGCGTGCTGATCAGCACCGTTATAGCGATGATGAGCAGGAAATAGAGGGGATTATAGGACATACTGAAGCCTGTTTTGGTCAATGGCCCCTGTGAACTCTCTATGGGCAAACTGGCAAACAGATCAATTGAACCAATGGCCAGTACCCCTCCAACAAGTGCACCAGCCAGCCCCACCATAAATCCCTCAAGCACAAACATGCCGACAAGCTGCAAGGCCGAAAATCCGAACGACTTCATGATGGCTATGTCGCGGCTCTTTTCAAAGACGGTGGTCACCAGAATATTGGCCACACCAAAGCCTGAAACAACACCAACAAAGGCCACCAGAGAGAAGACGATGGCACCAATGCGAGCGAAAAGCGAAAGAATGCCCGCATTTTCCTCTTGCCAGGTGAGGCAGCGATAACCGGTAATCCGCTCCAGCTCCCTTGCCAGAGGGGTATTGTTGAGCGGATCGACCACTTTAAGCGCAATGCCTGAAACCTTGTTGGCCGGTAACCCTTCGATAATCTGACCAAGCTTGAGCGACACAAAAACACTGTTGTCGACCGCATTGACCCCGGTAAAAAAGAGCCCGGCCACCTTGCACTGCCGGCTCTTTCCTGATGCGGGAATGATGACAACCTGGTCATTCAGCTTGAGCTTCATATCCCGCGCCACCGTTCGGCCCACAAGAAGGGCATTGGCTGTCTTTTCAAACATGGCGATATCGCC
>CAINOO010000096.1 GCA_903851535.1 uncultured Chlorobiaceae bacterium
ACCACGTACTGGTTGAGCGAATCCATGATCGCTTTGGGGCTTGCAAGCCGGGGCTGAAAGGGCTGCTCCGCAACTCGTTCAACCGGAGCTGGTGCATTAACATCTTTGCGCAGGATATCGAACGATGTTTTGATACAGCGATCGCATATAAAGGCTTTCGGGCCAGCAATCATGCTGTTGACCTCATGGGCACTTCTGCCGCAGAACGAGCAGAAAACCTGGTCTGTCGTGTCGTTGCCGCCTTTTGTTTTACCTCTTCCCGGTTCTCGTTCTCTCGTCATGAAACAATCACACTTTCCATCAAGTTAATAAGCTTTTCTCTTCTAAAATCCCATTTTTGCGAGGCTTTCCAGCAGAAGTTGCAGGTTCAGGCTCAGTTTGGGATGTCCTTCCTCGAAGTGGTCGAGGGCCTCTTTCACGCGCTCCACAAGAGAGGCGTCTTCATTGGCGGTACCAGCTTTTTGATCCAAAAGCCGCTGCATATCCGCCCTGAGGTTCGACAGCACCGCTTCCGTTGTTGTATCAACGGAGTCTACCTGTTCAAGCTCCTTGTGAAGGGTATCAAGAAGCTCCTTGAGTTTTTGCTGTTCCATAACTCTCTTTCGTTAACAATAGTTCAGGGCAGACAGGTGCCACCCATCAAAAAGCGGTCACATTCACGTGCGGCAGCTCTGCCCTCATGAATGGCCCAGACCACAAGGCTCTGGCCACGGCGGGCATCGCCAGCAGCAAAGATCCCGTCCCGGTTGGTACGATAGTTTTTTTCTGTTGCCTTGATGTTTGAGCGCTCGTCCTGAAGAACCTGCAGTTGCTGCAAGAGATGCTCCTCGGGGCCGATAAATCCCATAGCCAAAAGCACAAGATCGGCAGGAATGATCTCTTCCGTTCCTGGAACCGGCCGTGGCACAAATCGTCCCTCCTCTGTAACCCATTCCACCCTTGAGACCTCAACAGCCCGCAAGGCACCAGTGTCGTCAGCAAGAAATTTCTTGGTCATCATGGAGTATTGGCGAGGATCCTCTCCCTGCACAACGGTCGCCTCTTCCTGCCCGTAGTCAACCTTGAAGGTTTTCGGCCATTCAGGCCAGGGGTTGTTGAGCTGACGATCGAGCGGTGGTTTTGGCATGATTTCGAGCTGCTGCACACTTTTGCACCCCTGACGCAGTGAGGTTGCAACGCAGTCGGTACCGGTATCACCGCCACCAATAACAACAACCTGTTTGCCTGCGGCTGAAAGCAGCGGCGCACTCTGGTCGAGCAGCGCTTTGGTACCTGAACGTAAAAAGTCCATGGCAAAATGGATGCCGGCAAACTTTCGTCCCTCGGCATCAAGGTCACGGGGCTTTGTGGCACCGGTACAGAGCACAACAGCGTCAAACTCTTCAAGGAGCTTGTCGGCCGGATAGTCAACACCTACCTCGGTATTCTCCACAAAGGTGACGCCTTCGCTCTTCATCAGGTCGATACGGCGGTCAACGACGAGCTTTTTGTCGAGCTTCATGTTGGGTATACCGTACATCATCAGACCGCCAAAACGATCATCCCGCTCAAAAACAGTGACACTGTGGCCAGCCTTGTTGAGCTGGTCAGCGCAGGCAAGGCCCGAAGGGCCTGAACCAACAACGACCACCCTTTTTCCGGTTCTGTTGATAATTTGTTTTGGTACTACCCACCCTTCGCTAAAGGCGTGCTCAATAATGGAGCATTCAATATTTTTGATGGTTACCGGAGGCTCAATGAGACCAAGCACACAGGAGCCTTCGCACGGAGCAGGGCAGACCCTTCCCGTAAA
>CAINOO010000097.1 GCA_903851535.1 uncultured Chlorobiaceae bacterium
GGTTGAGGGAGCCGGTATTAAGCCTTCTTTACTCTTTTGATGGGCACTTGTGAGGAAAAGCTTTTTTTATAAAACTGCAGAGGCGGGGAGTTGTTCTATGAGTTTTGTGCGAAATAAGGCAAACAGCAGGATATCAGCATTGAAGTCGCTTTTGTGCGTTGGACTTGACAGCGATCCTGAGAAAATTCCTCTTGTATTTTCAGGGTATCAAAATCCTGTTGTCGAGTTTAACCGCGCCGTTATCAGAGCGACGTCGGATGTTGCGGTTGCCTATAAGCTGAATACCGCTTTTTATGAGGCCAGGGGTATTGCCGGGTTTCAGGATATGGAAAAAACGCTCAGCTCTATTCCTGACGCATGTACGACGATTGCTGATGCCAAGCGGGCGGATATCGGCAATACTAGCAAAATGTATGCCCAGGCTTTTTTTGATCACTGGTCGTTTGATGCCCTTACGGTTGCTCCGTATATGGGGTTTGACTCCCTTGAGCCTTTTTTTGCCTATAAGGAGAAATTGCTGTTTGTGCTTTGTCTGACTTCGAATGAGGGTTCTGTGGATTTTGAGGAGCAGGTGATGCACGGCGGCACTCCGCTTTATCGATCAGTGCTCGAAAAGGTTGCTTCATGGAGCTGCAATGGAAATGGAGGGGTTGTTGTTGGTGCTACCAAAAGCGGTTTGCTGGCTGATATTCGCCGTTCAGCGCCTGAGCTTTTTATGCTTGTTCCGGGGGTTGGGGCGCAGGGGGGATCGCTTGAAGATGCGGTTCAGTATGGTGTTGATTCCAATCGCCAGAGTGCGCTGATCAATGTCAGCCGTGCGTTGATCTATCCCGCAGCTCCTGATTCGGGTTCATTTTCATCTGTCGATGATTATGAGCGGGCGGTAGCTGTTGAGGCATTGAAAATTCATGCCACCATGATGCGCGTTTTATAACGGAATTGTATTTTTTTTGCTCGTTAAATAATTTTGTCATTCGGCGAGCTGCCCGGTCAGTCTGACTGGCTGCGGTGTGCTTTCTGGTGGCGGTTAACATAGAGAGAACATTATGTGTGGAATTGTTGGTTATATCGGTTGGCAGGAAGCTTCCCCGCTGCTGTTGCAGGGGCTGAAGCGGCTTGAGTATCGGGGTTATGATTCGGCAGGGATTGCCTTGCTCAATGGCAGCAACCTTACGGTCGTGAAGCAGAAAGGGAGCGTCAGTGTCCTTGAAATGGATACGGCTGCGCTCAGAGCCTCAATGCGGGGGGCTACGGCAGGTATCGGCCATACTCGCTGGGCGACTCATGGAGAGCCAAGTGATCGCAATGCTCACCCGCATTTGAACGCTGCCGGGGATATCGCGATCATTCATAATGGTATCATTGAAAACTATTCAGCCTTGAAGCAGGAGCTTATCTCTGAAGGCTACCTGTTTTTGAGTGAAACGGATTCCGAAGTGCTGGTACATCTTATTGACTGGATCTGGACGGGAGACCAGTCACTTGATCTCGAATCGGCTACCCGGAGCGCCCTTTGTCATGTTGATGGTGCCTATGGCCTTTGTGTGATCTCTTCACGAGAGCCAGACAAGATCATTGTTGCACGCAAGGGCAGCCCATTGGTGATTGGTATTGGCGAGGGGGAGTTCTTTATTGCCTCTGATGCAGCACCCATTGTCGAGCACACCAAAAAGGTGGTCTATCTTGGAGATGGAGAGCTTGCTGTGGTGACACGGGGGGGGTATTGTGTTAAATCCATTGAGAATATAGAACAGAAAAAGATTGTCACTGAACTTGATTTTACGCTCGAAAAAATAGAGAAAGGTGGTTTTGAACATTTCATGCTCAAGGAGATCTTTGAACAGCCGGAGGTCATGCGCGATGTTATGCGGGGGCGTGTGCGTCTTGATGACGGCTGGTTACGCCTGGGCGGGATAGCTGATTATCTTGATCGTCTGAAGCAAGCAAAGCGTATTGTTATCTGTGCCTGCGGTACGAGCTGGCATGCTGCCCTGATTGGTGAGTATCTTATTGAGGAGTTCGCTCGTATTCCTGTTGAGGTCGATTATGCGTCGGAGTTCAGGTACCGCAACCCTATCGTCGGTGCCGATGACGTGGTCATTGTGATATCCCAGTCGGGCGAGACTGCTGACACCCTTGCTGCGCTCCGTACGGCCAGGGAAAAGGGTGCGTTGGTCATGGGTATCTGTAACGTTGTCGGTTCCACCATAGCCCGCGAAACGGTTTGCGGCATGTATACCCATGCGGGGCCTGAAATCGGAGTAGCTTCGACCAAAGCGTTTACAGCCCAGGTGGTCATGCTCTATATGTTGGCCCTCTCGCTCAGCCAGCACAGAACCCTCTCTCAAAATGAGATTACCCTGCATCTCAGGGAACTTTCAGAGATTCCTGAAAAAGCTGCACGGATTTTCGAGCTTGACAGCCAGATCAAGTCCATAGCGGAGCGCTTCAAGGATGCGAAAAACTTCCTGTATCTTGGACGTGGTTTCAATTTTCCGGTTGCGCTTGAAGGGGCGCTGAAACTTAAGGAGATCTCCTATATTCATGCAGAAGGCTATCCTGCCGCAGAAATGAAGCATGGTCCGATTGCCCTCATCGACGAGGATATGCCGGTTATTTTTATTGCCACCCGCGATAGTACCTATACCAAGATTCTCAGCAATATTGAAGAGGTTCGCAGCCGTAAAGGTCGGGTTATTGCCATTGCCAGTGAAGGTGATAAGGATATCAGCCATCTTGCTGAAGAGGTTATCTATATACCCCAGGCATCCGGGCCGATTACGCCCCTCTTGACGGTTATTCCTCTGCAGCTTCTTGCCTATCATATCGCGACACTCAGGGGCTGCAATGTTGACCGTCCCCGAAACCTTGCAAAATCGGTGACCGTAGAATAGCAGAAGGTGGCAGTACAAAAGGTTTTGGGAATTATTATACGATGTCATTCGTTGATGAAAACAAATGTCTTTTTGCGGTAATTTATTTTTTCACTGAAACGTCATGGAGCTTATGCGGGGTCATGTTCTTATTACTGGAGCTACGGGTGTCATTGGTGCTGAGCTTGCCTTAAGGCTTATCAAGCGGGGGGAAAAGGTTGTTCTTCTTGTTCGTTCGCCTGAAGCGGCGGCTGACAAGGTACCTGGAGCGGCAGGTTATGTTCACTGGGATGCGGAGATGGAAGGGGGTGAGTGGTGCGGTTTTGTTAATGGCTCAAAGGCTGTGATTCATCTTGCCGGGAAGCCTTTACTTGAAAGCCGCTGGAACGAGGCTCACAAGGCAGAGTGTTATGATTCAAGGATTCTTGGTACCCGCCATATCGTTTCTGCGATCGCCAGTGCGGCAGAGAAGCCGGAGGTGTTCATTTCCTCTTCGGCTATCGGTTATTACGGATCTTTTGAACGTTGTGATGATACTCCTGAACTGGCCGAGTCGGGCAAGGAGGGGGATGATTTTCTCGCAAAGATCTGTTTTGATTGGGAAAAGGAGGCTCTTGTTGCTGAAAGGGGTGGTGTGCGGCTTGTCTTGTTGAGGACGGGTATTGTGTTGTCGACGAGAGGCGGGATGCTGGAGAAAATGGCAGCACCTTTCCGTTATTTTCTTGGCGGGCCAATTGGTTCAGGTCTTCAGTGCATCTCCTGGATTCATGTCGATGACGAAATTGCCTGCATTATCGAAGCGCTCGATAATCCTCTTTACCGTGGACCAATCAATCTTGTCAGTCCGCAGCCCGTTTCCATGAAGGAGTTTGCCAGGGTGCTTGGTGAGGTGCTTGGTCGTCCTTCTCTGTTGCAGGTTCCAAAATTTGTTGTCCAGCTCCTTCTCGGCGAAGGGGGAGAGTATGCCGTAAAGGGTCAGCGGGTTAAACCTGTTTTTCTGGAAAAGCAGGGGTTCGTGTTCCGCTATCCCAAGCTCTCTGATGCTCTTGAAGAGCTGATTGCCAACAGGAAATAAACTGTTTTACAAATTATTGAAAAGGAGTCGGCAATGGGTACAAGAGGTCGTGAAATTGTTGGAGAGCATCTTCCCCGTGTTCTTGAATTGCTCAACAAGGCTTTTGCTGATGAATGGCTCGCCTATTATCAGTACTGGCTTGGAGCAAAGGTTGTTCAGGGGCCTATGAAAGATGCTGTTATTGCAGAACTTTTGCAACATGCAGCCGATGAACTCCGTCATGCTGATATGGTAACGGCAAGGATCATTCAGCTTGGAGGAACGCCGGTAACCTCTCCCCTCGAATGGTTTACCTTGTCGAACTGCGGTTATGCAGCGCCCGATGATCCCTTTGTGAAAAAGATACTCGAGCAGAATATTGCAGGCGAACAGTGTGCTATCAACGTCTATAACAGCATCATTTCAGAGATCGGTTTCAAGGATCCGGTTACCTACAATCTTGCCGTTCAGATTCTTCAGGATGAGGTTCAGCATGAGGAGGATCTGCAGGCACTTTTTGAGGATCTCGGCGTTTTTCTTGTTCGCTCATAGCCTGTTCAAGACATTTCCATCTATAAAAAGCCAGTCAGCGTGTACGTGCTGACTGGCTTTTTGTGCGTCATGCTGTCGAAAATACTACCATAGCGTAAGAAAGGTCGCTTATTTTTTGGTTTTGGTTAAATAAATAACTACATATATGTCGTTACTATTAATTATTAAGGTTTAATTAATTTCATCTGATCTTGTTATGAGGAAAAGACTTTTAACAATACCGCTGTTTTTACTGGCAGCAATGTTGTTTCAGGGAACAGCTCATGCTGCTGACGCCGTGGTTAGCGATACTGGTACAACCTCGTGGATGCTGACCTCTACGGCCCTGGTTTTGCTTATGGTTCCTGGACTTGCCATGTTTTATGGAGGTCTTGTCAGGACAAAGAATGTGATTGGTACCATGATGCACAGTTTTTCCGCCATGGTCATTATTGGTGTGATCTGGCCGATGGTTGGCTATTCGCTGAGTTTCGGACCGAGCATTCTTGGTGGTTTTGCAGGATGGGACAGCAAGTATTTCATGCTGCAAGGCATTGATGAAGCCATTATGCCCACACAAATTCCCGAATACGTTTTTGCCATGTTCCAGGGAAAATTTGCCATCATTACCCCGGCTCTTATTGCAGGAGCTTTTGCCGAAAGGGTTAATTTCAAAGGTTATGTCGTATTCATTGCCTTGTGGAGTCTTTTGGTTTACAGTCCGATCTGTCACTGGGTCTGGGCGGCTGACGGCTTTCTTTTCAATCTTGGGGCGATGGGAGCCATTGATTTTGCCGGTGGTACCGTTGTGCATATCTCTTCTGGTGTAACAGCTCTTGTTGCAGCACTTTACCTTGGAAAAAGGCGTGGTTATCCCAATAATGTCATGCAGCCGAACAACCTGGTGATGACCCTTATCGGCGCAGGTCTTCTTTGGGTGGGATGGTTCGGCTTCAACGCAGGCAGCGCCATTGCGAGTAACCTTGCAACAGCTCGAGCACTTACCGTTACACAGATGGCTGCCGCTTCGGGTGCACTTACCTGGATGATCATTGAAGTATTCCAGCATGGCAAAGCAACCAGTCTCGGTGTTGCTTCGGGAATACTTGCTGGTCTTGTTGCCATAACACCAGCAGCCGGCGTTGTTCAGCCTTCAGGTGCTTTTGCTCTTGGTGCTCTGGCCGCAATTTTCTGCTACAGTGCAATTGTGATCAAAAGCAAACTCGGTTATGATGACAGTCTTGATGCTTTTGGTGTTCATGGTGTCGGAGGTATTGTTGGGGCTCTTGCCCTTGTATTTTTTATCCGTCCTGCATGGATGGCCGAAGCGGCCGCAAAAGTCGGAGGAAGCTGGACTGTTTGGCAGCAGCTTGGTGTTCAGGCTACAGCGGTCGGCGTGACCGTTGTTTATGCTGCGGCCATCTCGTTTCTTTTGCTTGTCCTGGTTGAAAAAACCATCGGTCTGCGTATCAGCGAAGATGATGAAATGTCCGGTCTCGATCACAGCATGCACGGTGAGCATGGATATGGTCTTATCAATCTTAACTAACACGTCCCAATGAAACTCATAACAGCAATCATTCAGCCTGATCGGCTCGATCATGTTCGTGAGGCCCTGATCCAGGCTGATATAACAAGAATTACCGTAAGTCGCGTTACTGGTCATGGACGGCAGGAGGATATCGAACTCTACAGGGGGCAGAAAATAGCACCTAACCTGATTCCAAAAATCAGGATCGATATTGCCGTCAATAATGAATTTGTTGATGTTACGGTCGATACCATTATTGATGCAGCCAGTCACGGGTCTGGCGAAATCGGTGACGGTAAGATTTTTATTACCCCGCTTGAAGAGTGCATTCGCATAAGGACAAAAGAGCGTGGCGGAAAGGCGATATAATAAACGGTTTATTTCATCCAAAAGGGCAGTTCCGGCAAAACCGGAGTTGCCCTTTTTGCATTTTACATCGCAGTAGCAGCGGTTGGCAAATCCCGCCATCCGGGATAATAGGTGTTCAGCCAGGCGATGGCACTGATGTCTCCAAGCCTTGCGGCCTCGCGGAAGTCCTCCATACGTCCGAACATATCGCCAGTTTTGCTTTTTGCTATGCCTCGATGAAAAAATGCTGCAGCCATTTTTTTGTCAAGTTCAATGGCTTGTGAAAAATCGGGAATGGCTCCGGCAAAATCTCCAGTCATGTTTTTCAGGACGCCCCGGTTATAGTAGCCGATAATCTTGAAAGAGGGTGCACCGCACGTTATGACCATCGAGAAGTCGTTGATGGCCTGCGAATATTTTTTCAACTGTTGTTGTGCGATTCCCCGCATCTGGTAAGCCATGGCAAATGCAGAATCGTCTTCAATGGCTTTTGAATACAATTTCACTGCACCTGCCAAGTCTCCCCGCAGGTGTTTTTCAAATCCCTGATTAAAAGAGCTGTTGGCCGATTCTGCCAGAGCCATGCTTCCAGCAATAAGAAAAAATGCGGTGATAACGGTGATGTAACAATAAATCCTTCTCATGTATGATACTGCCAGTGTCTAAAAAATAAAGTAAAAGTATGGCTTCGCTATTTAACCGTCTAAATACTAATAGTTTTCGGAACTTTGAAGTTCCTTTTTTTCTGTGTTGTCTGTTGATGGTGTGTACTGCCCTTTATTTGCATCTTTTCGTCTGCTTTTTCTATCTTGCTCCTGTCACTCTTGTCAACTCAGTTTTCCGGAAATGTTCAGGATCAGCCTTGAAGAATTTGAAGGGCCGCTTGATTTGCTCCTTTTTTTTATCAGGCGCGACGAACTTGATATCTATAATATTCCTATCTCGAAAATTACCTCTGATTTTATCGGTTATATTCGGGAGGCGGGAACCATGGACCTTGATGTTGCTTCGGAATTTATTTATATGGCCTCCATGCTGATGAGCATCAAGGCAAAAATGCTGCTTCCGCACACGGCAGAGGAGGGTGCTGAAACTGACGAGTTTGATCCGAGAAGTGAGCTTGTTGAGCGCCTGCTTGAGTACAAGCGGATCAAGGAGGCCGCCGATGCTCTTGACAAGCTTGCTGTAGAGCGGGAGAAGCTTTTTCCTCGAGGCTTTTTTGAGTCGTTTGAGCCGGAGGTTATTGATGAACTTGATGAGCCCGCCAAGCGACCAACACTCTATCATCTCATGCTGGCCTATAAATCGGTGCTGGAGCGCATGCCTCCGCCTCCCATGACGCGTAATGTCATGGACGCTCCGGTTACGGTGGAAGAGCAGACCCTGTTGATTCTGTCGAAACTTCAGAGCCGGGTGCAACTCTCCTTTGTTTCTGTACTTGAAGGTGTTACCGAGCGCATCATTTTTGTGGTGACCTTTCTTGCGGTGCTTGAGCTTTGTAAAAACGGCAAAATTGTTGTGCTGGTGAAGGATGGTCATGATGATTTCTGGATAGCCCGGAGGGTCGGGTTTTGTCCCTGATACGTAAACTTTAAATTTTTACTTCCCATGCCGGAAATTATTCCATTCAAAGGGACGCTATACAGTCCCGAACTGCTTAAAAATGCTTCAGATCTGATTTGCCCACCTTATGATGTCATCTCTTCGGAGTTTCAGCAGCAGCTCTATGGATGTTCGCCCTTTAACGCCATACGCCTTGAGCTACCCCTGGAGGCCGATCCTTATAGCGCGGCCGCAGAGCGTCTTGGTGAGTGGCTGCAGAATGGAGAACTTATGGGCGATCCTATTCCGGCCATCTATCCCTATTTTCAGATTTTTGATGATTCCGAAGGCGTTTCGCATACCCGGTGCGGATTTTTTGCAGCCATGCGTCTGCACGATTTTTCGGAAAAAAAGGTGTTGCCCCACGAAAAAACCCTTTCAGGACCCAAGGCTGACCGCCTGAACCTTTTCAGAAAAACAAAAACCAATATCAGCGGTATTTTTGGTCTCTACGCTGATGAAACCAAAGTCGCCGATCGTTTGATGAAAGCTTTTGCCGCGAGCCATGAGCCGATTGTGGATGCCCTTTTTCAGGGAGTGAGCAACCGGATGTGGAGGATAACAGACCCTGAACTTGTCGGGCAGTTCCAGCAGTCGCTGCAAGAGCGGGCCGTCTATATCGCCGACGGCCATCACCGCTATGATACCGGTGTCAACTATCGCAACGAGCGTGCGGCGGCGAACCCCTCTCATACCGGCAATGAGCCCTACAACTTTATTTTGACCTATCTGGCCAACATTCATGATGAAGGTCTGCTTATTTTTCCGATTCACCGCATGGTGCACAGTCTTGAAGGATTTGATGTCGCTTTGCTGAAGTCGCGGCTTGAAGAGTTTTTTACCGTTATGGAGTTGCCTGACAGAACAGCCCTGAAGGGATTTCTTGATGGTGAAGCTTCAAACTATGCCTACGGAGTGGTTGCTCCAGGTATGATTCTCGGTATAAGCCTGAAAACCGATCCAAAACCACTGCTCGATCCGGCACGTCCGGAGGCATTGCAGCGTCTTGGTCTGGTGCTACTGCACGATCTTGTGCTTTGTCGCCTCCTTGGTATTTCGCAGGATGCGATGGCGAAACAGAGCAATCTGCTCTACGTGAAGGATGACCGGGAAGTTATTGAGGCGGTTGACTCCCGAAAGGTGCAGGTTGGATTTGTGGTCAAGCCGACGACCGTTGAGCAGGTGCTCGCCGTATCGGAGACGGGAGAGGTGATGCCGCAGAAATCGACCTTCTTCTACCCCAAGCTGATGACTGGTATGCTCTTTAACCCGCTTGACTGAGTCATCATGACCGAAGAGTTTCTCTCGTTCTCTGCTGAAGAGAGCTGCCAGTACGCCCGCCGGTTTGCCGCAACCCTTCTGCGGGGCGACATGGTTTCGCTTTGCGGCGAGCTTGGTGCAGGTAAAACCGAGTTCATGCGGGGGATTACGGAGTTTTTCAATTGCGACGACCAGCTCTCCAGCCCCACCTTTCCCCTCTTGAATATCTATGAGGGGTCGCTGGACGGGGAGCCGGTTGTGCTCCACCATTTTGACCTCTACCGAATCAACTCGCTCCAGGAGCTTGAAGGGATCGGCTTTGACGAATATCTCTCGAGTGGCGATTTTTCTTTTGTGGAGTGGGCTGACCGTTTCCCGGAATATGCCCCACTCTATACGGTAACAGTCACCCTTGCCTATGCCGGGAGCGAGAGTCGCAGCATTGTTATTAAACGAAAAACTTCATGAATATTCTTGCCATAGAGTGCACCCATGCCGCACTGAGTGTTGCAGTGATGAATGCCGGTGTTGTTGCCGAAGTCAGGAGCACTGACTGGAAAAAGGCCGCAGAATCGCTTGTTCCGCTTATTGAACAGGTGATGGCCGAAAGTGCCCTTGACCTCAAGCAGCTTGACTGCATCGCCATTTCATCCGGCCCCGGCTCCTTTACCGCCCTGCGCATCGGCATGGCCGTTGCCAAAGGGGTTGCCTGCGGACTTGGCATTCCGCTTGTACCGGTACCAACCATGCCCGCGATGGCCGCGTCACTGCCGCTTGAATCCGGTTCGATAATGGCCGTTATACCGTCACGCAAAGGGGAATATTACTTTGCGTCGTATTTTCCTGGGGAGCTTGCATCAGGGGTCTGGCATGATGCGGTCAAGCGAGGCTCTGCCGCCGATGTTGTTGGCGCATCTTCTGGTGGTACGGTTATTCTAGGGCGTCATCTCAATGAGATTATTTTGTTGCTGGACGGTTCCGGTGCGGTGTACCGGGAAGCCAATCTCTTTTCCGCCAGCTCCCTCTTCTCCGCAGCCGAAAGGCTCTTTGCCGGGGCGGATGCCGCAGAGTTGAACGAGGTTGCGCCTGATTACCGGCAACTGTTCAGCCCGAATGGCGGGGGCGGGTGAGTTGGTGTAGGGAAACGTTTCGGCCATTGCAGGTTATGTCCTTTTGGAAGAAGATAGACTGTCAAAGCCTTTCTTGCGCCTTGGCTGATAAAGGCCACAGCGCAAGAAAGGGGTCTCAAATCTATCTGATCGAAGTGGTCAGTGATTTAGATACTTTTTCTGCTTTGCCGTCATATAAGTATATAAAACCGAATGTTATGTTGATCTTTCCTCCATTTTGAGGAGCTGGATGATAAACATAGAAGCTTAGGCCTATCGCCAAAGTTTCACCGGGTGGGATTTTTGTGTAGGTACCTTCTTCCAGTTCTTTCCCAGACATTTCGAACGAACTCCAGTTGATCCCTTCTTGCTGCGTCATATTTGACGTCTGACCAGAACTATCATCGATTAAAACCGGACGTTGTGCGTTGTTTAGAGAAATAAAAACGGGCTGAGAGGTGGTGTTCCTGATAGTGGCCTTGACATGGATATAGTCGTCAATAGTCGCTGGAGAGAGCGAAACCGTGAATGGCTCAATTTTTGCCGGTCGATAAGAGGGCTTAATTAAGACGGGTTCAGGTATGGCTACCCGTTGTGTTTCTGGACCTGAAACAGTTAACTGTGGTGCAACTACAGCCATGATGCCTGAAGCCATCCCTTCTTGAAATTTCACGACAGGATTCCAGCCAGGTGCTATGGCTTGGACTACGATAACAGCCAAACTTACGAAAGCAGCAATAGCTATAGTGATAGCTCCAATCGCTGCGAAGAGGTAGGTGAGCCACTTGAATATGGGTTTATAAAAGCTTTTTGCACCACCCGTCTCAGAGCCTTGATCTCCAAGGTTCTTGCCCCGTGATTTAACATCTAAAACAAAAAAGTAGCTGTAGATTGCCGTTGCTATAGACCCTATTGCCGAGAAAAGGGTAGACGCAATACTCCATTTATCTTGCATAGTCGTGAAGAAATTTGTGTGAAGTAATCCTGGTGGTTTAATTCTGGAAAGGTAGATAATTTGGCGCATTTTTCAATAAGATTTTTACGCCATCCAGCGTTGTTTTGATACTATCATGAAGAGAACTGAGTAATTGTTGATCGCTTTTTTCCATGATGGATAATGCTGAATGAAGCCACAATTCCAAGCTTCCCTGTTATTGATTTTACTGTATGTTGTCGTGATGCTTTTGTCGTAGCCTTCGTTGCTTGCGCGAGTGATACGGTTACAGCGCCATCTCAACACCCGTCAACATTTCGATATACACCAAGACCAAGCCGGGATTACTCTCCGGCTTTTTTTGCTATCAGTGAACCGGCTTTTTTGTATGTTGAAATGTTACCATTATTGCCATATTGTAGCTGTTTTGTTGCCTGTTGGCGGTAAGTTGTTGTGAAATATAGTTCATTTATGAAGGATGGAGGTTTATGAGTAGCTTGAAAGAGGATGAGATGGTTAGTGCCACCCAGGCAAAAGAGGTGGCGGAGGGCGAGTTGCTTGCGAGAAGGGCGGCGGAACTCGCGTTGGAGAAGAAATGTGAAGAGGTCAAGATTCTTGATCTTCGTGGGTTGACCTCGATGACGGATTATTTTGTGATTGTGACTGCTGACTCTGATCGCAAGGCAAAGGCTGCTGCGGAGCATATTATTGATGAGCTCAAGGTGGATGGTGAGCGTCCGATGCATGTTGAGGGTATGGATTCCATGCACTGGATTTTGCTCGACTATATTGACGTTGTTGTGCATGTTTTTATGCCTGATGAGCGCCATTTTTATGACCTTGAATCGCTCTGGTCTGAGGCTCCGGTAATCACGCTGAGCTGATATACACGCCCGTTTTGTGCAGTTTTCTCTGGTTAGGGGGCTGCATCGTTAAGAATTCAGACGGATTTTTATACATTGTGCCGTTGAGTTATTTATATCAATTATCTCCCAGGATTTATCTATGCAGCGCGAAAGAATAGTCCCGATCAGTATTGAAGAAGAAATGCGGGGTTCTTATCTCGATTATTCGATGTCGGTCATTGTCAGTCGTGCGTTGCCTGATGTGCGGGACGGTTTGAAGCCGGTTCACCGCAGGGTTCTTTTCGGTATGCATGA
>CAINOO010000098.1 GCA_903851535.1 uncultured Chlorobiaceae bacterium
GCTCCGGAGGTGTTGCAGTCAAGAAACTCGGCATTGACAAGGTTGGCGTTTCTGAACGAGGCTTTACCGAGCAGAGCATTCCTGAAGCTCGTGCCTCTCAGGTTTGCAGCATCGAAACAGGCTCCCGAAAGGTTCAGGTTCTCTATCACCCATCCAGCGAGATCGGCCTGTTCGAGATGCACGGTTCGCAGTGCCGGGACTGGCATACCATGCTCATGCAGCTTCAGGAAGAGAGCAAAAGCCAGTTCGGAAGCGCTCTTGTGATAGGCGGTTTCAAGAATCGTTGTGATTGATGCAGCCACTGAGGATGATTTGCGTTCGTCGATTGCGAGTATATTGGCCACGAAGTCGAGCGTTTCCTTTGATGGCACTGAGCGAACCGAGACGGTGTTTTCGCTGGTAATCCACGGCATAAGGGCTCTCTGCAGGTTCCTTCGCAAGCGCTCTGAGTAGCTTTTTCTGTCCTGCCGGAAGGGCTCTTTCAATGCTCGCATAGTATCGTTCCTCCTGTTCGAGCATGCTCCTTATGCCTTCCTGTAACTCCTGCTCTCCGATCTCCTCTTTTCGGGCACGGTTAAAGATCTCTCCGGATACCCGCTGAACATAAAATGGATAGGACTGGGTGATGTTGATGATCTGGCCGGCGATTTCCCGAGGACAATTCTTGCCGCCAGCCTTGAATCGTTCGATGACAAAACGAACTGCTTCTTCTTCAGGAAGTGGTAATAAACTTCTCGCGCGAAAGCACCTCCTGGACCCTTTTGATAAGCGATGTTTTGCCGTACCTCCTCGGTGAATAGAGAACGACGTTCGTATTTGATCGCGCATGGGTACAGAGGGTCGCAAGTTCCTCGTCGCGACCGCAGAGCGGTGCGTCGAGAGGAAGAACAGTATAACAGAAAGGATTTATAGTCATCGCAACATTATTATGTATTCATAGTTATTACATAACAATAATCGCGAAAAACAGCAATTCAAAGAAAAATGAAGCTGCCCCAAGTAAAGCTCCATTCAAAATCCGAAATTTCAAATGAGATTTATTCGCCGATAATCTTGATGAGCACCCGTTTTTTTCTTTTGCCATCAAACTCCCCGTAGAAAATCTGTTCCCAGGTACCAAAGTGCAGCCGCCTTTTTGTGACGGCAACAACGACTTCCCGACCTATGATCTGGCGCTTGTGATGGGCATCGCCGTTATCCTCTCCGGTTCTGTTGTGCTGGTAGCGGCTTGAGCGTCAACAATGCCGCACCAAAAACTCCGGCGCTGTCGCCAAGAAGTGGCCGAAGCAGGGGAATGCGGAGCTCACTGTTGAAGAGGTGGCGTTCGATGGCCTGAACGGCCTCCAGTGAGTATAACTGCTCCACGCGGCCCACTCCACCTCCAAGAATGCAGATATCAGGATCAATAATATTGATAACCGAAGCAAGCGCTTTGCCAAAATAGAACACCAGCCGGTCAATGGTTTCAGCGGCAGCAGCATCGGTGTTGCACTCCCTCGCAATCTGCTCCAGCGCTTTGCCGTTGCCGCTCAAGTGTTGATAATAGCGCTCAACTGCCGGGCCTGAGATAACCGTTTCAACACAACCCCGTCTGCCGCAATAGCAGGGCTCTCCGCCAGGAATGAGTTCATTGTGTCCCCACTCTCCGGCAATACCGTGTGCACCACGGCGTGCCTTGCCACCACAAACAATCCCGCCTCCCACGCCGGTACCAAGAATAATGCCGAAGGCGAGCTTTGAGGGGTCGCGCATGAGCGCGGCTCCTGCCCCAAGCATGGATTCGGCCAGCGCAAAGCAGTTGGCATCGTTTTCGAGCACCACATCTCTCTCAAGGAGCTGTTCAAGATCACGCTTCAGATCGCGGCCATTGAGACAGAGCGTATTGGAATTCTTCATCATGCCTTGCACGTCATCATAGCGTCCGGGAGTTCCTGTTCCAATCAGTTGGGGCAGAGCAATCCCTGACTCCAGAGAGAGCGTCTCAAGGAGTTGCCTGATACGCTCAAGAATATGAGTGTAACCACCAGAGGCCTCTGTAGCGACACGACGGCGTATCACGGGCTTCATGGAACGGTCGATCACCACTGCTTCAATTTTGGTACCACCGAGATCTATACCCCAGTAATGATCAACCATTGGAGCTCCTCAGGCCACGCATTTGACGAGGCTGGATAATATTTTTCAAAATCCATGAAAAAAGAAGATAGGTGAGCAATGCACTCCCTGTTCCGATCACCATGCCAGCAAGCACGTCGCCAGGATAGTGAACACCGACATAGATCCGCGAATAAGAAACGGCCATAGCATAGAGAATCATGAGAGCGGTAAAGAGTTTTTCAAGCAGCACGCCGCGGTGAAAATAGATCCAGGTGAGCGCCGCAACCGCAGAGGAGTTTGCCGCATGGGACGAAGCAAACGAATAACTGTACGGCTGATGAATAAGCAGGCGAACGTGGTCGAGGGCAAAGCATGGTCTGACTCGCTGAACAAGAGGCTTGAGAAGCCCGGAAGCCACAAAATCAGCGAGACCAACGGCAAAAAGGGCAAAAAGAATGAGCAAAAAACCCGTTTTTCCCTTTCGGGCAACAATAAAAAGAGCGACAAAAACAAAAACAGGCCAGGAGAGGCGCCCGTTGGTCAGAAAAACCATGAGGTCATCAATCGCCGGATGAACCAGGTGAAGGTTCAACAACCGAAAGAGCCACACATCAAGCTGCTCAATGGGCGCCATCATCGTGCCTACTTTTTGGCTCCACCTTTTTTCTGTTTCCTCGCCGAACCGGAAGGGGCAAGGCCAAGATTCACTTTCGGCATGTCGGCGGCAGTGGTGGTTTTGTTGATATAAAACTGCTGCGCAACACTGAAGATGTTAAACATCAGATAGTAGAGGCCAAGACCGGCAGGCATGTTGTTGAAAAAGAGCAGCATCATGGCCGGGAACATGTACATCATCACCTTCATCTGCTCATTGCTCTGCGTCGTCGGGGTAATTTTCTGCTGCATAAAGACCGTCACAGCCATCAGAATCGGGAAAACCGCAATATGACTGCCATACATGGGGATAGCGAAACCAAAATCGAAAATCGAATCCGGTACCGAAAGATCCTTTGCCCAGAGAAAGCTGTGCTGGCGAAGCTGTATCGACGAACGGAAAACATAGAACATGGCAAAGAGCAGTGGCATCTGAAGGAGTACCGGCAAACAGCCGCCAATCGGGTTTACTCCAGCCTCCTTGTAAATCCGGCCAAGCTCACTTTGCAGCTTTGCGGGATTGTCCTTGTACTTCTCCTGAAGCTCCTTGAGCGCTGGCTGCAAGGCCGACATTTTTTTCATCGACTTCGTTGAAGCCATTGAAAGGGGATAGGTGACCAGCTTGATGAGAAAGGCAAAAATGATAATGATCAGACCATAATTACCAACAAAACCATTCATCCAGTTGAAAACCGGCAGAATAATATATTCGGCAAAAGGTCTGGTGAGCCAGTCCCAGCCGAAGTCCATAATCTTTTCGAGATTGACCTTCTCTGCCTTGACAATGTTGTAGTCGAGCGGCCCGAGGTAGAGGCTGAATTTGTCATCAACCACACCACCTGTTGCGGGAACCGCCATCTTCAAAGCCGCAAGGTAACTCTCATAATCATTGCCCGTCTCTCTTTTTCCATCAAGATAAATACCCGCTGATTTTCCATGAGGAATCAGCGCGGCAACAAAATACTTGTTCCGTACCGCAACCCATTGTGCTTCACCAGACTGCTCTTCACGATAAGATTGATTCGGCTTGCTTGCATCGAGCTTTACCAGGCTGCCGCCAAGATATGCACTGGCCAATGCGCTCTGTGCTTCATCCGGACGGTTTTTTTCTGAATAGGGCACACCGCCGTCCCACTGCAACTGATATTCATTGCCAGCAAGCTCACTGGCGAATCCTGTCAGCTTGACATCATAGTCTACCTTGTAGCTGTCACCGGCAAACCTGTAGCTGATATCGATAGCCTGTCCGGGAGCCACATCAAGGTGGTAACGAACGGCATAACTCTCTTTTCCACTGATGGTTCGCAGGGTGTCGAGCGTGACGTTGGTGAAATAGAGGTCGCGCGTATCTATTCTCTTGCCTTCACGGGTAAGAAAAAGCAGCGAAAGCGCTCCGTTTTTTCCATTGCTGACAAGATCAAACGGACGGAGAGTGCCGTCCAGATGCTTTTTCAGTACAAGAGATTTCAGGGTAGCGCCCTTGGAAGAGAGGGTTGCCCGAAAGAGATCGTTGTCGACTTTCAGCAACTCCTCTTTTCCGCCAGAAGACGATGCAAAAACGCCAAAAGTATCAGTTGCAGGAACCGCCGCCGAGGGGGCTGGCTGTACCTGCTGCTCCACCTGCTCTGTTTTCGCGACCGTTGCAGGCGGCACCTGTTTTTTATCCGGCGACATAAATTGAAGCCAGACCATCATGATCACAGCAATAATTGCCAGGCCGGTTATTGAATTTCTATCCATTTACCACTCACGTTATATTTTGCCAGAAAACTTGTTTTTGTTTACGGATACAGGAGGAACCGGGTCAAATCCCCCCTTTGAAAAGGGATTGCACCGGAGAATGCGCCAAACCGTCAACCAGGAAGCATAAAAAAATTGATGCTGCTGAAAGGCTTCAAGCGCATAACTGGAACAGGTGGGAAAATATTTACAGGAAGGGCCAAGCAATGGCGAAAGAAACGCACGGTAAAATTTTATCAGCACTATCGGTACCTGATTGACAAACTTCAAGCTACTCATGCTCTTCATAACCCTTTATCCAGTAAAAAAACTCGATACCTCATGTTTGAGCCTGCCAGTCAAGGTTCAGGAAAGTATCATGCCAGCCATTAACCGCCTGATCTCTTCCCTGAATGCGTCAAGATTCGGAAAAGTCTTTCGCCTGCCCATATAGAGAAAAGCGATGCAGAGCATTTCACGGGAACTCCCTTCATGCTCGCTCTCTGCTCTCCTTTGCAAGAAAGGTCTTTCAAGCCGGTAAGCTTCCCTCATCATTCTCTTGACCCTGTTGCGCTTAACAGCAGAAGGGACTGTTTTTTTACTTACCGCAAACAAAATAGCCGGAACTCCCTGAAAAGAGGTGTTTTCCTGCTTAAGGGAGGCATACACAATTCTTAAAAAATCACCCTTCGTACTTCTTCCGTTCCTGAAAAGGAGTGAAATCGGCAACTTCTTCCTCAAGATCTCATGCTTGCCGAGAGAATGCAAGTGCAACGTGCTCAAAACGCAAACCATGCACTGCTTATTGATCGTGCCACTCTCAAGGCAAGCCTATTGACCTGCCGTACCCATTGCGCTGCTTACTGAAAGCGAGTGACGCCCTTTGGCTCTTCTTGCTGACAGCACTTTGCGGCCATTCTTGGTCGACATTCTCTCTCTGAATCCGTGCTTGTTTCTTCTTTTTCTGTTCCGTGGCTGATAGGTTCTTTTCATCGCTTAAAGCTCCACACTTGTTTTATGTACAATTCAAAATCACAGGACTCATAATTTAACACAATGAACAATCATTAACAAATGGTTCCGCACTCTGACCGCTCTTCAAACAACAAACAACAAGCGCTTGATGCAAAAAACAACGTCACTGCATGAGTAAAAACAACATCCCGTCATCAGGTTATCAACAATGTGGATAACTTGTGCATAAAAAAAACAAACCCTCAGGAACCCCAAAGAAGACGGCAACCTAAAAGAATCAACACATGTTGACTACCTCGATGGCGCTTGACATTAAGGTTAATAAAAAAAACAGGTTAGCCTGTTGAAAACTCCCTTCCAGCCAATCTTCCCATACGACGGATTTTTCATAAAGGAAATTGTTTTTTGTCCACATAAAAAACTAACTTATGCACAGCGAATGTTGACAGGGTTAGCAACATCAACCCTTACCCCTCAAATCTCCATGTTTTATGCTTGAAGTTACGTCAAAAACATTTCCGGAAAACCCGCAAATAAAACCCCCAAAAAGCCTCTCCATGGAGCAGCAAGTATGGGAGTCATGCCTGAATGCCATCAGGGAAAAAATCAATCCCCTGGCGTTCAAGACCTGGTTTTTTCCAATCAAACCGCTCAGTTTTTCCGGGAGTGAACTGACCATTGAAGTTCCGAGCCAGTTTTTTTATGAGTGGATAGAAGAAAATTATTCCTCTTTTTTAAAACTTGCCCTTAAGGACGTGATCGGACCCGAAGCAAAACTGATGTATTCTATCGTGATGGATAAATCACAAGGGCAACCCGTCACCATAGAATTGCCGCACCAGAATGCAATGAACGTCGATTTCATCGCAGCAAGTCGCACGACAGAGATACGAGCAAAAAACAGCGCTGAGTTTGAAAAAAATCTTGCACGCTTTGAAACACATCTAAACTCCAAATACACCTTTGATACCCTTATCCGGGGAGATTGCAACTCACTGGCATTTGCCGCATCCAAATCGGTTGCGCAAAGCCCAGGACAAAATGCATTCAATCCTCTCGTTATCTACGGTGGCGTAGGGCTCGGCAAAACACACATGATGCAGGCGGTAGGGAACAGTGTCCGTGAGAACAGGCTGTCGGAAAGAGTGCTCTATGTTTCGAGTGAAAAATTTGCCATCGACTTCGTCAATGCCATTCAGAATGGAAAAATACAGGAATTTTCCTCATTTTACCGCTCTATCGATGTCCTGATTATCGACGATATTCAGTTCTTTTCAGGCAAGGAAAAAACACAGGAAGAGATTTTTCATATCTTCAACACGCTCCATCAGTCAAACAAGCAGATTATCCTCTCTGCAGACCGACCGATAAAAGATATCAAGGGCATTGAAGATCGTCTGATATCACGCTTTAACTGGGGACTTTCAGCAGATATCCAACCCCCTGATTATGAGACACGCAAGGCCATTATCCTCAGCAAACTCCATCAAAGTGGTGTAAATCTTGATGAAGCGGTCATTGAATTCATTGCAACCAATGTTACCGAGAATGTCAGAGAGCTCGAGGGGTGTATTGTCAAACTCCTTGCAGCCCAATCTCTTGATAACCGGGAAATTGATCTTCAGTTTACAAAATCAACCCTGAAGGACATTATCCGGCACACAACGAAACGACTGACTCTTGACACCATCGAAAAGGCTGTATGCTCATACCTCTCCATCACACCAAATGATCTGAAAGGGAAATCAAAGAAAAAGGAGATCGCCGTAGGTCGCCAGGTTGCTATGTATCTCTCAAAAATTCTGACCGATTCGTCACTCAAAACTATTGGTCTGCATTTTGGAGGAAGAGACCACTCCACTGTTATTCACGCCGTTAACACTATCACCAAAAAAGTTGACACGGTAACGGATGAAAGAAAAAAAATTGAAGAGATCAAAAAAAGGATTGAGATTCTCTCGATGTAAATGCCTTTGTGTACAACGTGTTGGTGGATTGTGTTTTCAGTGTTGATAAACAGTGTCTTGTCAACACAAAAAGGGTGCGGCGAAATCCATCAACAAACCTCAAACAAAACCATTTAACAACAACGCACAGGTTATCAACATTTTGACTGATAGGAAAGCACCTGCCAAGTTATTTTTTAAAAACAGGTTATAAAATAAAAAAAACAGGTTATCCAGATATCCACACAGTCAACAACAACAACAATTTTTTATAAATATTAAATAGTTAAAGTTGAAGTCGATGAAATTAAACTCTTCAATTCGTCAATTACAGGATGCCATTGGCAAGGTTGCACAGGCTATCCC
>CAINOO010000099.1 GCA_903851535.1 uncultured Chlorobiaceae bacterium
GAGTCCAGCGATTTGGAACTCTATAATACCGGCAAGATTATTCCCCTTTACCCGACAAGCGATGCGATGAAGCAGGCGGGTTTGGGTTCAAAGCCCTTTCGCGCCCTTGTTGCCCGTGCTTTTGAGGCGTTGACTCCGGGCAGGGAGGAGAATCTCACCCCTGCCATGCTTGCGCTTAACGCTTTGATGCCGCTTGGTGAGGCTTATCGTGAAATGCATTTTCCCTCTTCGCATGAGCAGCTCGCAAGGGCCCGTTACCGGATGAAGTGGACGGAGCTTTTTTATGCCCAGCTCCTTTTTGCCTTGCGCCACAGTGCAATCAGGCGGAACAGGGAGGCGGCAAGGTTTACCCATTCCGGGGAGGTGACCCAAAAGCTCCATGCGAGCTTGCCCTACACCTTGACCGAGGCGCAGAAAAATGCCATCCGTGAGATCTATCGTGACCTCAGAAGCGGGAGCCCGATGAACCGCCTGTTGCAGGGCGATGTGGGTTCGGGCAAAACCATTGTTGCCCTGTTTGCCATGGCGCTTGCGGTCGATAACGGCTTGCAGTCGGCCTTTATGGCTCCTACCGAGATTCTGGCGGTGCAGCACTATCTGGTGATGAAGCGTTTTTTTAATCCGCTTGGCTTGCAGGTTGGGCTGGTGACCGGGAAGCAGGGGAAAAAGGAGCGACAGGCGGTGCTTGCCGCGCTCGGTTCGGGAGCGACATCTATTGCGGTTGGTACCCATGCCATGATTGAGCCGGGGGTGAGCTATGCCAGCCTTGGCCTTGTGATTATTGATGAGCAGCACCGCTTCGGGGTGTTGCAGCGCAAGGCGTTGCAGGAGAAGGCGGTACACCCGCACGTGCTGCTGATGACGGCGACACCGATACCGCGAACTCTCACTATGGGTGTTTTCGGTGATCTTGACGTTTCTCTTATCCGCCAGATGCCTGCAGGCAGGATAGCGGTCAGGACGGTCGTGCGCTCTGAACAGGAGAAGCTGAAGGTCTACGATTTTCTTCGTACACAGATCAGGGAAGGAAGACAGGGTTATATTGTCTATCCTCTTGTTGAGGAGTCCGAAAAAATGGATCTGAAGGCGGCGGTGGAGAGTTATCAGGAGCTGTCGGCCACCCTGTTTGCCGATTTGCGTCTTGGATTGATTCATGGCCAACTGACGCCGGATGAGAAGGAGAGGGTGATGGAGCAGTTCCGAAACGGCGAGATTGATCTGCTGGTGGGCACGACGGTCATTGAGGTTGGTGTGGATGTGCCGAATGCGACGGTTATGGTTATTGAACATGCCGAACGCTTTGGTTTGGCCCAACTGCATCAGCTCAGGGGGCGGGTTGGCCGGGGAGAGCATCGTTCCACCTGTTTTCTGCTTCATGCAAAAATGACGGCGGAGGCGCGCGAACGGCTTTCGGCGATGGAGTCAACGACGGATGGTTTTCTTATCTCTGAAATTGATGCTAAAATAAGGGGCGCAGGCAATATTCTTGGAAAAGAGCAGTCAGGAACATTGAGCGGGTTACGGGTTGCCGATCTGAACAAGGATTTTGATATCATGCAGTCGGCCCGTGCTGCGGCATTCCGGCTTGTTGAAGAGGATTGCCAGTTGCGGGATGCCGCGCACCGCTGTGTAAGGGAGTGTTATCTGCATCATTATCATGACCGGTTCGCTCTGGCGGATATCGGGTAGTTTTTTTATCAAGAAGGGGAGCGGAGCAGTAGTGAAGATGGAGCAAAAAAAAGAGGCAGGAGCGGTGAACAGCGGTATGGTTATTGAAGTTACCGGCTCAACGTATATGGTACTTACCGACGGGGGGGAGGAGTTCAGGTGCCGCACCTTCCCCGGAACGAAGACGGAGAATGATTTTTCATCCCTTGTTGCTGTTGGTGACCGGGTGGTGCTCAAAGAGACTGAAACAGGTACGGAGCTGTTTGAGGCGGTTATTACCCTTGTGGAGCGTCGCCGGAGTGCCCTGACAAGAAAACGGGATCTTCGCCGAAACCGCAGCAAGGAGAAGGTGCAGGTGATTGCGGCCAATATTGATCAACTGGTGGTGGTGGTCTCAGCCTTTGAGCCTCCACTCAGTACCCGCCTGATTGATCGTTATCTGGTGTTTGCCGAATCGGAGCAGTTGAAGACGGTGATTGTGGTCAACAAGATGGACCTTGATGATTCGCCGGAGACCAGGGAGCTGATGAAGCCCTATCACGCCCTTAATTACCGGATTTTGTATACGAGTGCCGAAGACAAAAGTGGAATGAGGGCTCTGCGCAAGGTTCTTGCTGGCAAGCTTTCTGCTTTCAGTGGTCACTCGGGGGTGGGAAAGTCGACGCTGATCAATGAGCTTTTCGGTTCGGAACGGCTTCGAACCGGTGAAACCAATTGGAAGACCGGAAAAGGGCTCCACACCACAAGCAGCTCTATCATGCTGCCTCTGCCGCGTGGAGGCTATATTATTGATACACCAGGGATAAGGGAGTTCAATCTTTCGGGGATTACCCGCGAAAACCTGCGCTTTTATTTCAGGGAGTTTCTCTTGTTTATGCAGGATTGCGCCTACTCTTCCTGCTCGCATACGGTGGAGCCGGAGTGCGGTATTCTGAAGGCTGTTGAGTCGGGGCGTATTGATCCTGAGCGTTATGAGAGTTATCTTGCCATCTATGAAAGTATTGACCGAGACGGTTGAGCTTTTCGGCTACCGTTGAATGGTTGGACAGCTTTTGCCATCATGAACCATTTTGACCCATGATTCTTACCATCAATCCGGCGACTGAAGAGGTGATTGCCGAATATCAGACCATGAAATCCGGCGAGATTGAAGAGATATTGAGCCTTTCCCATCAGGATTACCTCTTATGGAGAGAGGTTTCCATGCAGCAGCGCAGTGCACTGATGGGGCGCATGGCCCAGCTTCTTCGCGACCAGAAGGAGCGCCATGCCGCACTCATAAGCCGTGAAATGGGCAAGCCCCTTGCCCAGGCGGTGGCGGAGGTGGTGAAGTGCTCCTGGGTCTGCGATTTTTATGCTGAACAGGCAGCACTCTTTTTGAAGCAGGAAGAGATCTGCCTTGATGGCGGGGCAAGGGGAGTGGTGAAATGTGAGCCTCTCGGGCTTGTTTTGGGCATCATGCCGTGGAATTTTCCCTTTTGGCAGGTTTTCCGGTTTGCTGCACCGGCCATCATGGCAGGTAATGCTGTTATCGTCAAGCACTCGCCCAATGTGACAGGCTCGGCCATTGCCCTTGAAGAGCTTTTCCGGGAGGCCGGTTTTCCCGGGAACCTCTATCGTACGGTGCATCTTGCCCTTGAAGATGTAGATGCTCTGACCGGTTTCATGATTGACCATCCTGCCGTCAAGGCAGTATCGGTGACGGGAAGTACCGCTGCTGGCCGCGCTGTTGCAGCCAAGGCGGGACGCGCCCTGAAAAAAAGTGTGCTTGAGCTGGGCGGCAGTGACCCCTATATTGTGCTTGATGATGCCGATCTTGACCTGGCGGTTGGGCAGTGCCTTGCGGCTCGTCTTTTGAACAGCGGCCAGAGCTGCATCGCCGCCAAGCGCTTTATTGTGCACACTGCTGTCATGGAGCAGTTTGCCTCACTTTTTCTGCACCGCATGAAGTCGGCAATTATGGGTGACCCTTTTGATCTTGCGGTGGAGGTGGGGCCGATTGCGCGCCAGGATCTTCGCCAGCAACTGCACGATCAGGTTTTACGGAGCGTTGCAGAGGGTGCGCAACTGCTTTGTGGAGGAGAAATTCCTTCCGGAAAAGGCTTTTTTTATCCACCAACGATTCTTTCGGGGGTGCGCAAGGGAATGGCGGCCTACAGCGAGGAGACTTTCGGGCCGGTTGCAACCCTTATCGAAGCAGCGGATGATCGGGAAGCAATCATGATTGCCAACGATACCCCTTACGGACTGGGTTCGGCCATTTTTTCCGCCAATCGTGAACGGGCACTTGCCATGGCCGACCAGCTTGATGTCGGGAGCTGTTTTATCAACAGCATGGTAAAATCCGATCCGCGTCTCCCTTTCGGCGGCGTCAAAGAGTCGGGATACGGTCGTGAGCTCTCCGGCCACGGCATCAGGGAATTCGTCAACATCAAAACCGTTTTTATCCCGGCTCCGTGATCATCTCGATCCTGTATCCGTACATGCAATCATAAGGGCGGGTTCCCCCCGTCCTGCGTCTCAAACAGTTCATTACTCCAATGCTGCATGTACAAAAGCCTCTGCTTCAAAGATGAAACAGAGGCTTTTGACTGGTAATACCCTGATGTACACTATGACCTACAAAGCAACAGCAAGATCTGAAAGATAGGTCTTGATAGACTGGTGCTTTCCAAGGCCGAGCTTCTTGTGCATTCTGTAGCGGATGCTTTCCATTCCTCTTGTTGAGATGCCTACAGAGCGTCCAATTTCTCTGGTGTCGTAGTTGAGCTTTACAAGAAGGCTTATTCTCAGCTCACGCTGGTTAAGGTTGGCATGTTTTTTCTGCAGCTTCGATAAAAAGACGGAGTCAGACTCAGTGAGTTCAATGTTCAGACGTTTTTCAATAGTCTCGGTCTCAATAAGGCTCAGACAGGAATCAGTCATCAACCTCTTCACAGCGGTGT
The DNA here is from genome assembly GCA_903851535.1 of uncultured Chlorobiaceae bacterium. Lineage (GTDB taxonomy): Bacteria > Bacteroidota > Chlorobiia > Chlorobiales > Chlorobiaceae > Chlorobium. The sequence continues at coordinate 4,614 of CAINOO010000099.1, forward strand.
CTATTTCAAGGGCATGTATCTGGTCAAGAAGATTGCGCAATGAATTCGTTTTTTCAGCAATTGCGGTGGAGACTCTTGTCAGCTCCAGATCCTGATTCGCAATTCTGGTACGAAGGGCTGCAATCTCTTTTTCGTAATCAACACTGCTTTTGATGGTCTTTTCTACTTGTGCGTTCATTTTATCATCCGGGTTATTCAATTTATAATAAAATCGTTACGCTGTTCAACGTCCCTGAAACGGCAGATTCCTGAAACAGCTTGAAGGATTGCCGCATACAACGTGAGGGTTCCTCCCACTTCACCTCACATTCCAGACTTGTTCTTCCATAAAGTACGAAAAAAACAACAATTTTCTGTACCACCACAACTTTTCCTCTCATTTGGCCAGCCACCTGAGCTCCCGGTGACCGACGTGTTAGAAGGAGTAATATTCGTTTTTTTTTATAAAAATGCAAAATATATTTGTAATTCTGCGTAAAAACACGTTTGCTTTTTGCTTTATACTCTTGATAACTATAAACTTTATATATGAACGGGTGCCGCTGTTGTTGAAGCTTACAGTTTCGGAGGCTCTGCATATATATTATTTGTCACTGGTGTCCGGTTGTTGAAAAAATTAACACTGTTTAACGCCTAATAATACAACAAGTTACGATACGTTTTTGATCGTCACCGACTTGAAAAAAACTTGTTATTTTTATCATTCCATAATTTTTAGAAAAGGAATGATAAATGTATACAGGAAAAACCATTTTTGCTCAACTCCAGGAACATTTGCCTATTCATCAATTTAGAGTTTGTGTCAAACGTTACGGAGGTAATCATAAGGTACAATCGTTTA
>CAINOO010000100.1 GCA_903851535.1 uncultured Chlorobiaceae bacterium
GGTAAACTTGTGATGTTCACCGATCATGGCCTCTATTTCCTTGCACCACGATGCTTTGCTACTCTTTTCAAGATAACGCCGCGCCAGCAGTCGGGATGGCTGGAGATAGTCGAAGGTGTTCTCTGTCCAGATCGCAAGATCATGAAATACTGCGGCAATAGCGATTTTGCCCTCTACTGCTGTGCTCTCGCCAACAAGAGCACAGCAAAAATTGAAGACACGCATGCAGTGGTTGCGGTAAGCGTCATAATCAACACCAAGCAGCGTTCTGTAGCCTGCAAGCACATCGTCAAGCAGAGCGGAGTGTGCGACAACAAACTCAATGTCGTTATTATTCATTGCCACGTTTACCAGGGAGCGCCATCTCTTTTTCCAGACTGACCTCTTTAATGGTGTAGCCTGCCGGAACCTCGAATTTTGAAGCGGGCACAGAGGCATTTTCCTCAATTTTGGCAGCCTTGATGACGATGCCTCCCATTTGGCTCATGAGGTTAATCTTTTTATAGAGCACACCGTAAACCCTCTGACTTTTATTCTCCTTGTTGAGCGATACGGAATATTTTGTACCCGTCACCCCTGCAACAACTTCGGTTCCCTCTTCGCGATAGTCCAAATCCTTTTTCATCTGTTCGCCAATCTCCGTACCCATCTTCATGGCCATCTCCCGGAACTGCCTGATATCTGTTTTTGTCGCAACCTTGCTGGTCTCATCCTTGCCATTGACAATTTTTTCAGCTTCGTAGGAGATCATATAATCGCCATCGGTGATATCAACCTTTTTTTCGTGCGATTTCATACCCATGATATTCGAGTCCGTCACACTCTCTCTTGCCTCACGCTGCCCGTAATCATCAAAGTAAAGGGTCGAAACACTCTTTATCCCCATAATCACCATTGGCTCATAGGTGACAATACCCGACTGCACTTCATAACGCTTTGGTGTGGAGCTGGATGAGGATTCAGTCGAAATTCCCGGTTTGGTGGAATCTGATTTTTTTGAGCAACCGGAAACAAGTACCAGCGCTGAAAGGAGCAGTAACCCGATTGTTCTCTTCATGGTTGATTGCATTGGGGTAGATGGTAATGTTTAGAGGATTATCAAATTGGTACAAGGTTCGCAACCGGCTCGGGGTACACTCATCTGCCGGATAACAGGATAGCCGCTTTCGTGGAGCAAGATAAGAGTTCCCGAAAAAATGAGACCGTGCCGGATTTATTGCTTGAATTGAAGGAATACTTTGTATTTTAGAAGATAAAATTTTTTACCAACATCTATCTCAATAAACCCCTAAATAATAAACATCATGGCAAACGAACCAATCAATGATTTCTCAGTTGCGCTCAACAATCTTTTGAAAACCGTCGGCACCCTTGCCCAGCAGCAGCTTGACCTGATCAACCTCGGAATCAAGGCAGCAGGCCAGGTTATTGAGCCTCTTGTCAAAACCTCTTCTGATTTGGTCGGAAGTGCTGTCAAAATCTCTTCTGATCTTATTGGCAACGTCCTGAACACCGTCGGACAGGTTTTCCAGAACGTTACATCGGCTATTGCTCCCAAGAAGTAAGGCATTGATTCATGCAACAAAAAAGCACCTTATGCGTCTCGCACAGGGTGCTTTTTTTGTTTACGGGCTCAACAGGAGGCTGCAACGCTCTGTTCTATAATAGGGCAGGGGTGTGTTGAGTGCCTTCAGGAGCCGATCGTTACGATGATAGACATCATCACGGAAGTGCAGTTCATCACCTTCATCAGTAACCGTCAGGTAAAGGATATAGACAGGAATGCGTTTCGGCAGAAAGACGATTTTTGTTTTTCCTCTCTTGATGACCGCAAGAATTTGCTCCTTGCTCCAACTGACGCTGTCCTGCAACACCAGAGCGGCAAGATCCACGGGGTTTTGAACCCTGACACACCCCGAGCTGAAGTTTCGGATACTCTCTGCAAAAAGCTCCTTGTTTGGCGTGTCGTGCAGATAGACGATATAGGGGTTCGGAAGCATGAACTTGACTCTTCCCAATGAACCTTGATCTCCGGCACTCTGCTGCAGGCGGTAGGGAAAGTTCCCGGCTGAATATTCTGACCAGTTGACCGATTCAGGATCGACAACCGTGCCGTTCGAGGCAATAATCCTCAAATTTTTATGGGAAAGATACGAACTGCTTTTGCGAAGAGCTGGAAGGGCATCTTTGGCAAGAATGGTTGGAGGAATAACCCACTGGGGATTGAGGATAACATACTGCATGTCGGCCTTGAACAGTGGTGTTTCCCGGCCAGGTTTCCCGACAATAACGCGCGTACTCCACCTGATGCGGCCGTTTTCGAGGTAACGGAGGGTAAAGTCAGCAACATTCACCAAAATACAGTCAGGTTCGAGGTCACTGAAAAACCATCGGTAGCGTTCAAGGTTGAGCCGGATATCATCAATTCGACGTTCAACAGGGATATTCATAAGACGGAGAGTAGCCGATCCAACCACACCATCAGCCTTCATACCGTTCCGCTTCTGAAAGCGCTTGACGGCATCCACCACCTCTCCACTGTAGACGGTTGAGGTATCCGCAGTGAGCACAGGGAGATCGCCCGACACTTTGAGTCGCTGACGCAACATGGTGACCCGACTCTGCCGCGCACCCTCCTGCAGCTTCGGCCCTTCAGGCAGAATTGGCCAACCGCCTTCACGTGCAATGGTGCGATAGCGAGCAAGCCCTTTTTTGAGTTGATTATAAGCCGGAAGCTGCAATCGCAGCTCTTTCATGGCTGCCGCAATCTGCCCGGTGGCAAGGGCAGTGCGAAGCCGGGAGTCAAGAGCGCTGCGACTCCGTTCATGATGCAAATCCCAGTGCGTATCAAGAGTTGCGGGATCGACTTTTCCGTAACGAAGATGCGTGGCAAGGGTAAAAAAAGATTCGGTCAGAAGAAGGTCGTAACAGGCCATCTGCTGTTGCGTTACGGGTGGTTTGCTGTAAAAGCTCCTGATCTCCGTGAGGTGATAGTCGGCCGGATCAAGGCCGTCATCAGCCGCGCCCTCAACAGCACTCATCAATTCGGCAATCATCGGGCGGGTTGTCCATACAGGCTGAAACCCCCTTGCTGCGTAGATGCGCTCCAGCTTGATGTAAAAAATGGCCCTTGCGCTGCCTCCTTCGGGGCTCTTTTGCTGAGCCAGCCAGTCAAAACGATCGTGAATCGCCTGGGCGATGCCCGCTGAAGGTGCACTCTGTGCCTGAAGCTGCTCCGGCGGGTGACTGAGCGCTGGTTTTACCTGGACGGGTTGCAGCGGGCTGAAGGCAAGCCAGAACAGAAAAATACCAATCATAGGTCACCCCGCAAGTTATAAAAGCTGGTCAGAAACAGGCTGCCGCTGGGCAAGATCAGGAGCAAACAACGTGGACTTGGTGGCGTAATCCCTGCCATTGTGGTAAATAAAGAGGCAACTGCCCCCTTTGATAAGGTCGATAACCTTCTGAAAGCAATCAAAAGAGAGAGCCGGACACCCCTCACTTCTGCCAAGACGCCCGTGCCTTCTGATAAAATCGTAGGAGACATAATCCGCGCCATGGATAACAATGCTTCTTGATTCGGCATTGTCGTTAATTCCCCTCTCCATACCCTGAAGCCTGAGCGAATAGCCATTTTTGCCATCATAGGTGTCACCTGTTGTATAAAAACCAAGACTGCTCTGAAAGGAACCCGGAATATTGGAAAAACTTTCAGCATAATTTTCTCCACTGCCCCTGCCGTGCGCAACAAGCGCTGCATAAAGCAACTGACCCCGGTTTACGTCAATAACAAACATGCGTTCATCGACTGATGGCCTGTCGAAATCAATAACCGTCAAAATACCATCACGGTTGACCTTGCCCTGCTCTTTGAGTGTCCGATATCCCTCAAGCGCCATAGCCAGAACCCTTGAACTTATCCTGCCACTGAGTTCCGGAAATTTTAGAAATACAGAATTATTGTTACCAAAAGGGTTTTTGTCAAAAGAGAGCGAGTGCCCCTGTACCGGAAACGCCAACATAATCAACACAACAAATACCGTCATCAATCGAATCATAAGCAACTGCATACAAGTGTTAATCCGGCCCACACACTGAACGTTCAGCCGGTAAATACAAATGACCCCGACCCGGGCGTAAAAAACGCTGCAAACTCCTCGCGGTGAAGAGAACACGGGGTCACAACAAAGCCACGAAAGATAAATTTTTTTTTCGGAATGGTCAAACCGCCCGACCTTCTGCCGGAGCTTCTGCCCGAACTACCTGGCAGCGGACGAAGCAATAAAGCGCCAGCGTGAAGTGACGGTGACGACGATATCCTGCTCCGAGGGTGCAAGTTCCGTTGGCGCGGGAGCCGCCTTCAATGCCATCATCTCCATTTGCGGCCTGCCGCTGTACTGTGGCTGACTGATGCCTACCTCAATCAACTGGCCAAGACGCCCCCCTGCCGCCTGAGCCATAATTGCGCCATCCCTTCGGGCGTTGCCAACCGCAGCGGCAAGCGCTTGCTGACGAAGCTCTTCATAACGGCTCGATGAAAACATGATGCTCTGCACCTCATCTGCCCCGGCCTGGACTGCGGCATCAATAGCCCGGCCAATGAGCCCCAGCGTGCGCACCTTTACGATGATGGCGTGACGTGCAGAGTAGCCTTTCAGCAAGCTTTTCCCCAGTGACTGATCCCACTCCCAGTTTGGGGAGACCGTATAGCTTGCCGTCGGCGCATCTTCAAGGGGAACTGACGCCGTGCGGAGTGCCGCCTGCACACGACGATACTTTTCGGCGGTATCGGCAGCAGCCCTCTCGGCATTTTTTGCATTCGATTGCAGCACAACACCAAATTCAGCCATGTCAGGCTTTACCGAAACCTTGCCTGAGGCCGAAACCACAATTCTCGACTCTTCAGCATGCGCCCCCGGAGAGAACGCTGTCACTCCGAGGAACAACCAGAGCGTGCAAACAATCAATTTCCTCTTCATTTTTCTGCCTTTTTCATTCATCCATTATCACCAAAACATGCTTCTGCGCGGGGCCACCGAAATAAAACGGAGGGTTAATTCTTGTACAACTCTTTGACCTGAAACAAAATGTACCAGCCAATAACGGCTCCGATTAGGCCACCAATAATACCACTGAACGAAACAATTGTTCCAATCAAGCTGACAATGCTTGCATAAAAAAGCAGCCGCCAGGCACCTGCGGTGCGTTTGAATAATCCCGGCACAGCCATAACTTCCATGATAACGGTGATAACCGAAACAGCAAGCCCGATAATGGCACCAAAACCCCAGCTAAATCCGTAGCCATAACCTCCCATCATGGCAAATGGAGAAAGCATAGCCGTAAGTCCCAACGCCGCAAAAATAATTGGCAATGCCATAATCGCCAATATAATAATCAGATATGGCGAAACGTTAGCAATAAACTCCTTGACTTCATGCGGCAGGGCAAATGGTGCTTTTTGCACCATATACTCATCAAGAATTGCCTCAAGCTGAGACAATATTCCCGTCACACCTGACTTTGCCTGAGCTTTTTGCCCGGAATCATTCTGTGTGTTTTCTGACATAAATTTTGTGGTTTAGAGTTGAATTAAAATAATGCCAACGTGGATGGTGACCAAAAGAGGTAAACCAAACGACAAGCTGCCTCGCAGAACGATACGCAACTTGCGGAAATTACACTATCAAGTTACAAAAGAGATGTATATGCACCAACCAAAATCATTACATCCAAAGAAAAAACAGCAACCGCCGCAGAATGAACAATCCTCACCGGCAAATTTCCCGTTACGAAAAATTGTCGGTCGAGAGCATTTGTGCGTCAGTGGGTCTGACACAAAAGCTGTCGGGAAAAAAACTCTGGCTTTTGAATTTGCATAAAAATGCGACCATTGTTTTATCGCGCCGCTGTACAACAACCGCTCCATCCTGCCATATTCCGTTTTCCTGATGCCAGCGGCTCTGTGGCGGATCTCCCTGATTCTGGTGAATATTATGCACACCATGCCCACGCCTGAATGGCTCGCCAAAAACAAAGAGCTTCCTCGAATAGACCAAAAGAGGTTCAAGATCGTGGAATGCGGCTGTTCCTGTTCCGTATTTCCAGACAGCATGCAGTGCCCTGTCAGCAACGGTACAGGCATTTGAAGAGAGAGTACCTGCTTCGATGCACTCTCCGGTCGGCTGAAGCTCCGCACTGCGGTAGTAATCGAGGGCACCCGAGCCGGGTTCTGAATCAAGCGGATGCCACCCTTCACGAAAATGAAGCAGCGACGGCATGGCGTCAAGATCAAGCTCGACCACACGCCAATGCATGCCATCAGCATCTCTCTTGCTGTCAAGATCGACCGGACAACGAAACACCCTTGCTCCAGCCCGCACCTTGATATTGCAGTGGTAGTACTCCGTATCACTGAAAAAACGATCGCAGTAATAGTTGTGCAGGGTGCCGACCAGAACACCATAACCGTCGTCAAGTGGCATAAAATAACTCTTTGCTCTGTTGAAAAGCCCCGGTTATCGAAAATGGAGAGTGCAAGTTACGCAACGGCACTGCTGAAGCCAAGCATAATTCCGCCTGAAGGAACCTTTCAGGGAGGCCCTGCGGTTCATAGGGAACAGTTGAAGCTTGCCATGCGGGATTATTATCACAACCATTTTACCTGAAAAATTGATCCATCACAGAAGAGGTACAGGTCGAACACTCTTTTACAGCGGGAGGGAGTGTGAGATTACGGAACATGCCGCATCGCTGATTATTGCCGAAGCCTGTCGTGCGGTGGCTGATCACGACTATTGTTCATTGGTGCTTTCGGGCGGGAACTCGCCGAGGCTTCTCTATGAAAAACTTGCACACGGCATTCCCGCCACACTTTTTGAGCGCTATGGCCTTGCGACACCCGGCAACAACCCGGCAGACAAGCAGACTCTCCATACCCTGCCGCCGCATACCTGGCTTTTTCAGGGAGATGAGCGGTGTGGCCCGTTTGAGCATCCTGAGAGCAATTTCCGGATGATAAGGGAGAACTTGCTCCGGCAATCCGGCATAGCCGACAATCACCTTTTCAGAATGAGCGCTGAAATGGACGACAGGGATGGGGCCGCAAAAGACTATGAAAAGGCTATCCGCACATTTTTGATGACCAGGGGAGGTTTATCGCCACAGGGTTATCCGCTCTTTGACCTTGTTCTGCTTGGGCTTGGCGAAGATGGCCATACCGCATCACTCTTCAGAGAAAACAAAGAAGCACTGCAAGAGCAGAAACGATGGGTGGTTGCAGTCAACGCACCACAGGCCAGGCCTCCGGGCATGAGGCTGACCCTGACCCTGCCGGTCATCAACCATGCCCGGAATGTGCTCTTTTTTACCACCGGGCAAGAAAAATGCAAACTGGCAAAAAAAATATTTCTTGAAGAGGAGAGGTGCGCTCCTGCAAGCCTCGTTGACCCCGAAAACGGAAATCTGTACTGGTTTGCGGCTCAGCCGTAAATATGGTGCACCGACTGCGGACCCCATGAATGAACCGGATAGCTTTCCGGCACTTGCGTGGCAACAGCCTCCCTGATGGCGTCAATAATTGCCCATGAATATTCGACACTGTCCTGGCGAATAAAGTTCATCTGATCACCAGCCATGGCATCGAGCAGCAGGCGGTGATAGGGGGTCATACCAGCCTCGGTAAACGATGTTTTGTAATCGAATTTCATGAAGACGGGGTCGGTAATAAGCGCTTCACCCGGACGTTTTGCTCCAAACTTGATGGCGATGGTCTCTTCCGGCTGGATACGCAGGATAACCTGGTTGGCGGTATAACAGCAGCTTTCGGCAGTGCCAAAATAGTTCTGGGGAGGACACTTGAAGGTGATGACAATCTCGGTCACCGTTTCGGCCAGATTTTTTCCCGCTTTGACAAAAAAGGGAACATCCTTCCATCGCCAGTTATCAACAAAAAATTTTATTGCGGCAAAGGTCTCAACCGTTGAGTCCGGCGCGACGTTCTTTTCAAAATGGTAACCCTCATACTGGCCCAGCACAACCGTTCCTTCAACACTGAGGGGAGTAGCAAGGCGGATTGAGCGCAGAAGCTTCGCTTTTTCGTCGCGAACCGCATCGGCTGAAAAATCGACCGGAGGCTCCATGGCAACGGATGCAAGAAGTTGCAGTGCGTGATTCTGCATGATATCACGCAGCAAACCGGCCTCTTCATAGAACGCTCCCCGGTCACGGATACCGAACCCTTCGGCAATGGTGATGGCAACATAGGCAATATTGTTGCGGTTCCACAAGGGCTCAAAAATTCCGTTGGAAAAACGAAAGACCATGATGTTCTGAACCGTCTCTTTGCCGAGGTAGTGGTCGATCCGAAAAATTCGCTCTTCATGAAAAACATTCCCGATGACGGCATTGAGTTCACGCGCCGTTTGCAGGTTACTTCCGTAGGGTTTCTCCACAATGATTTTCCTCCAGTTGCCCGATGAACCATCCTTTTCTCCCAGCCCTGCATGGTCAAGATTCCTGACAATGACGGGCGCAAGAGCGGGCGGAGTGGCAAGGTAGAAGAGAAGATTGTGGCCGGTGGCAACCTCCCGGGCTCCCTCCATAATCTCTTTTTGCAGAGCTGGATACTCTTCTCTGAGGGCAAAGTCAACCTTCACATAAAAAAGCCTTGCTGAGAACGATCGAAAACCGGCCTCATCCTGCAAGGTATCGGGAAAGAGGCCCGCCATCTTTTCGTGCACCCTGGCACGGAACTCTTCGTGAGAGAGAGCAGCTCGTCCGACGCCGATAATACGGTACTCATCGGGAAGATGCCCCCAAAGGGCAAGCTCATAGAGAGAAGGAAAGAGTTTACGGGCAGCAAGGTCGCTGTGCGCACCAAAAATGACAATGGTGCAATTATCGGGTTTTAGCGGCATGTTGTTGCCCGGTTATTGTTTGTCGATGAAAGCATGTCCTCCGAATTCGTGGCGCAAGGCTGCAACAGCCCTGTCAGAAAAATTTTCATCGGAACGTGAACGGTAACGACTGAAAAGGGATGCAGCAATCACCGGAATTGAAACCTCATGTTCAAGGGCTGCCTCGACCGTCCATCGCCCCTCCCCTGAATCGGCAATTGAGCCTTTGAGATAACCAAGTTTTGGATCCTTCTGCAGTGCCTGCTCCATCAGATCCATCAGCCAGCCACGGATCACCGATCCATGAGCCCAAACACGGGAGAGCGCTTCAAGATCAAAATCAAAGCCACTCGCATCAAGCAGGTTGAACCCTTCGCCGATTGCCTGCATCATGCCGTATTCAATACCATTATGCACCATTTTGGCAAAGTGTCCGGAACCGGAGCGACCCATATAACCGTACCCCTTTTCCACACAGAGATCCATCAGCAAGGGCTCGATAACGCGATAAGCCGCTTGTTCACCACCAACCATAATGCAGGCACCGTGTCTTGCCCCTTCAAGGCCACCGCTTGTACCCGCATCAAGAAAGCTTATGCCCGCTTCACGGAGGCGAGCCGCCCGCCGTTCAGAATCCTTGTAGTGTGAATTCCCACCATCGACAATAATATCGTCCCGTTCAAGCAGGGGCGCAAGCAGCTCAATGGTACGGTCAACCGGAGCGCCGGCAGGCACCATCAACCAGATCAGACGGGGAGAGACGAGCATACCAGCAAGCTCCTGCAGGGAGCCGGCAGCAAGCGCACCTTTGGTCGCCAGGGCGGCAACAGGCTCTCTGGCAAGATCATACACCACAAGGTCATGACGGCACTCAAGCAGATGCTCCGCCATATTGAAGCCCATTTTTCCCAACCCTACAATCCCTGCTTTCATAACGCTCCATCAAGATTATCCACAAAAAATCCAGCATCGTCACCCCTCAGCAACACGCAGTACTCCATCCTCACTTCTGCTTTTCGAACGCTCAACCAGCTCCTGGTAACGACCAATCACAAAACCATTGACTGAAGACCATGACTGTGTTTCCGCATAAGCAAGTCCGCAAGCTCTCATTTCCCGATAGATGAGGGAGTCGTCAAGCAACTCAACGCAGCGGGCATAAAAATCACAAACCCGTCCCTGGGGAGCAACAACGCCACCTCTCGATCGGTCAGCAATATCACGGCAACCGCCAACATCAGAAACGACAACAGGAAGACCTGATGCAAGGGCTTCGAGCGCAACATTGCAGAATGCCTCGGTCGTTGAGGGAAAAAGAAAAATATCCCCGGATGCATAAGCTTCGGGCAACTCCTCACCGGTAAGGTAGCCGGTAAAGATGGCTTCCGGCATTCTTCGCCTCATTGCCTCCTCTTCGGGACCTGAGCCGATCATGACAAAGCGTACCCTGTCGGCATATTGGCCCTCCATAAAGCGGTCGTAAACTCTCATGACAACATCAATGTCCTTATAAAGCACAAAACGCCCGGCATAGACAATAACACTCCTGCCTGCCGCATTCCACGCTGCACGAAGTTTTTCGGATCGGCGGAGTGGATGAAAAAGCTCCCTGTCGACTCCCCTTGACCAGATTTCAATATTGTGTATGGCATACCCGGCCAATTTTGAGCGGACACCCTCATTCGGGGCCAGAACAACGTCGCAGTTATTGTAAAACCAGGTCAGATATTTCCAGGCTTGTTTCACCGCAAACCCAAGACGGTAATAACTGAAGTATGAGGGAAAGTCGGTATGAAATGCGGAGGCAACCGGAATATTTTTTTTTCGGGCATGGAGAAGAAACGCCCTGCCGATAATATCGGGGGTCGAAATATGCACCATGTCGGGGGCAAACGATTCGAGCTGTAAACGGGTTTCGTCCGTAAAGAAACCAAGTTTATAGTCAGGATAAAGAGGAATCGGCACCGAAGGCATCCGGTAGACACGCAAACCGTCGTGGTCATCCCCGCTTGAAACATCGGGAGACCAGACAGCCACCTCATGACCGTTTTTGCGGAATGACGCGACCAGTTGATAGATGGATTTTACAGCACCGTCCTTGTCCCTGACATAAGTCCCCGAGTATAAGGCTATCTTCATAAGAGACAAAATATAAAGGCCATGTCAATTCAGCTTGCCTGCTGATGATATCCTGAAAAAATTTCCGGTTCGTCAGCAGGCCTGAACCAAAGGTAACATTTCCCCGGAAAAATCCATCATGCTCCAGAGCATTCAATCACTTCACCGGCAGCGAAAGCTTCGCCACTTTCGGTTGAACCAGCCTCTTGTAACTTTCGTAGGAGAGGCGTAGCAGCTCGGTATGGGCTCCGGCATTGAAGGCGATTTCATCATCATCTTCAAGCTCTTCGGATACATAGACCGCCATACCATAAAGGTTGCCGAAAGGAGGCATGGCACCGATCTCGCATTCAGAAAAGAGGCCGGAAAATTCGCTCTCTCCGGCAAGCTCTACCTCGTTCGCACCGGTCAGTTTACCCAAAAGCTCAAGGTCGAGCTGACGCGAAGCAGGCAGAACGGCCATGGCCATTTTGCCGTCGAGGGTGACAATGACCGTTTTTGCCAGCTCTTTTCCCGGAACATGAGCAGATGCAGCTATCTCCTGGGCAGTATAGGCCGGAGAGTGGCTGACGACAAAATACCTGACACCGTGGCTGTCAAGAAACTCCCTCAATTTGCGAATAGGCATACAACCTCCCTTTGATTAAAGAGTGACAAGATGTCAAAATCAGCTAAAGCAACCTTCTGCCACTACCTGGTTCCCGAACCAGGCTCCACCCCCTGAACGTCAGCGGTGTAATTATCCCCAATAATAACACATTACGGCAATTCGACCAAGCCTGATCACAACCTCTTTCCTTCCACCCATGCTTTCAGTGCCGGAAGGGCAGCCTGATAGCCAGCCTCCATGATATCGGGAATTTGGGCGGTATCGATCAGGCTGAATTCCGAAAGATCGGGTGCAAGAGAGAGATCTGCCACCTCTATTTGCAATGCCGTCATATTGGTGATGGTGCTGTAGAAGGCATTGAGCAAAAGGTCGATAATGTTTTCAGGCTTTTTAAAGGCGTGGCGTGCCAGAAGATCGACACAGATAATCGATGCAGCACCGCTTTCGACGAGCGGAGAAACCGGCACATTTTCGACGAGCATCCCGTCAACAAGCAACGAGCCCGACCACTGGATCGGCTTGAAAAGGCCTGGAATGCAACTGCTCGCCATCACGGCAAGAGAGACATCTCCTTTGCTGAAAACAACTTTTTTTCCTGTACCAATATCGGTAGCAACTATTGAAAGCGGTATAGCCGCATCTTCTATAGCTTTATCGCCCAACAGACGACAGACAATATCACCCATTTTTTTGTTCGACAGCAGACCGTATTGCGAAAGTGCCAGACTGGTCATATCGAGCCAGTCGAGGTCAAAAACAATATCGCGAATCTCCTGCCAGCTTTTGCCGAAAGCATGGAGTGCCGCAATAAATGCGCCAATGCTGGTGCCGCTGATCATCGAGACGGTGATATCGAGTTCAGTCAGCGCCCTGAGTACGCCAACATGAGCAGCACCGAGAACGACCCCTCCCCCAAGCGCAAGAGCTGTTTGTTTCATGCACAAGAGAATACTAAAGGGTTCCCGGACGGTACGGAGAGTGAGAAGTTCATTGAAAAAAGGTGACAAGAGGTTTGAGAAGCCTGAACTTCCACCATTTGTAGGGTGGATAGCGCAAAGCGGGATCGGGAGAAAGAGAGCGACAAAGAAGGCTCCGCTGAAAAGAGAAGGTTTCAAACCCCGCCCGACCATGACAGAGGCCAAATCCACTGTTGCCAAGCCCGCCGAAAGGAAGACGGTGAAGAGCTGCCTGAAAAAAGAGGTCGTTGATACACACGCCACCTGAGCGGGACTGAGCCACAACCTGCTCCTGTATTTCCCGATCAGAAGAAAAGAGATAGATCGCAAGAGGCTCGTCGATGCTGCCAATGAGATCGAGTGCTTCTGAAAGCTCCGCGTATGCAATGACCGGCA
>CAINOO010000101.1 GCA_903851535.1 uncultured Chlorobiaceae bacterium
TTTTGCCCCTGGGGATTTTAGCTTTTTACAGGACGGAGCCCTTTCGGGAGGTGCTTCGTCTTTTTTTTTATCCTGATACTCTCCCTTGTTTTTATCAGGACCGAGCGATCATTGCAGCATTCAAGAAGTTGCCGCATGGTTCGCTGCATTGCGGGGTGCAGGGGGTTGGCAATGTCGAGCAGTGGTATGAGGACGAATTTCCGGCAATGCAGTTCCGGGTGAGGAATGGAGAGCGTTTCGGTCTGGATGATGGCGTCGTCATAGAGCAGAATGTCGAGATCAATCACCCTCGGGCTCCACCGGGGATAGGCGTCAGGCCTTCCCAGCTCCTGTTCAATGGTTTTGCACTGCCGACGCAACTCCTTTGGTGAAAGGGACGTTTCAAGCTGAAGAACGCCATTATAGAAGCGGTTCTGTTCACACTCGCCGACCGGTTCCGTCATATAGATTGACGATACCACCGATACCCCGGTTTCATCAAGCATCGACAACCTGTCAACGGCCTCCTGCAGGTGGTGGAGACGCTCTCCGATATTGGAGCCTATTCCGATAAAGACGTTGTGTTTCGGCATGATGTCAGTGGCGGCTGGCCGTGTAATTGGCTTCGGCATAATCGCAGATGCCGTTAACGGGCGGGTTTCGTTTGCGTACACTGATGGCCACTTGCTCAAGAACCGCAAAGTCATGGAGCAACTCACGGGCGATCGCACAGGCGACAGCCTCGATAAGAAAGTATTTGCGGAGGGTCAGTGCCTCCTCTATCTTTTTGTACACCGCACCGTAATCAACAGTTTTGGTGATATCATCGTTTTGCGCGGCATCGGTGAAGTCAAAAAAAAGCCCTGCATCGACTTCATACTTTCCGCCAACAGTATGCTCTTCCTTGAGTACTCCGTGGTGTGCATAAAAAACCATGTTTACCAGCCGTACACATGAGTTGGCGCTGTGCATCATAGGAATCGTTGAGTGAATGAAATCGTCGTGTATCGGCTTTCAGCGGAAGCGTGACGTGCTTCCAGTCAGGGTTTGACCCTCTTCTTTTCGTATTTGTTGCCGACAACCTTGCATTGGGGCAGGCAAAACCACAAGAGCATGTCGGAGCTGCCGTCATTGAGTACCCTGAAACTTCCGGAATCAAAAACAACTTCGACGATCAAACCTTCCCACTTCAAAAGATCACCTTCATAAATCTCATGACCATCACTGTCATTGAGTCCGGTAAACTGCAACCACTCCGAGCGCTGCCTGAACTTCAGAAAATCGACATCGCGGGTATTGACGGTAGAGGACTTCCAGATATCCTCAAGTGATGCAACGTCCTGAAATAACGCTTTAAATTTTATTCTGCTGGTATCCATGTGTGTTCCTGACATAAAAAAAGATCCGAAACCGGGCAGTGCTTCGAGATCAGTGCATAAGCCAATACCTGCCCATATCGCTTTCTCGTAATATAACAATTCTCTATCTCGTTCTACAACAAGCCATTTTATACAACTCTCCATCTGATCGCTCTTCTCCACTCAACACTCCTCTGTGGCTCAGGGTTTGACGGGGCAATGGACTGATTATTTTGTGCGACGCTATTGGCGAATTCACTACCTTGGTGCGGTGATGCTATTTTTTTCAATGTAACAGGGAACGTCCATCATGAAGAGCAAGGATTGTGACGATTTTTATGAAGGGTGTCGTGCGAGGGCAATTATGCTTGCTCTTGAGGAGGATCGTTACACGGGTGATATTACCACACTGGCCACTATTGATTCCCGGCAGGGGGGCAGTGCTGTTATCAGGGCCAAGGAGGATGGCATTCTTGCCGGGGCTGACGTTGCTTTGCAGGTTTTTGCTGCCTGCGATCCAAAACTCTCCGTTGTGCTGCATCACCGTGACGGCGATAGGGTTCTCTGCGGTGAGATTATTCTTGAAGTGACGGGCAAGCTTGCTCCGCTCCTTGTTGCTGAACGTACCACACTCAATTTTTTGCAGCGCATGTCGGGGATTGCAACAAGAACGAGGAGCTATGTTGACAGGGTCAGCCATACAGGTACAAAAATTCTCGATACCCGAAAAACTGCGCCGGGGCTTCGCTATTTCGACAAGGAGGCGGTCAGGATTGGCGGAGGGACAAACCACCGTTTCGGTCTCTTCGACATGATTCTTGTCAAGGATAACCATATTGATGCTTCAGGAGGCATTGCCAAGGCGATACATCGTGCACAGAGCTACCGCAAGGAGCACAAACTTGAGGTGAAGATCGAAACCGAGGTACGCTCAATGGACGAGTTGCGAGAGGCACTGGCTTGCCAGCCGGATATTATTCTTCTTGACAATTTTACGCCAGAACTGCTTAGGGAGGCTGTCCATTATGTCAGGAGCCGGGGCAGTAGCCCTCTTCTTGAGGCGTCGGGCAATATCGGGATGCATAATGTGCAGGAAATTGCTGAAACCGGCGTTGACTTTATCTCAATCGGAGAGCTGACGCACAGTGTCAAGGCTCTTGATCTTTCAATGACGATCGGGCTCGCTTGAAGGGGAGGAATACACATGGAGATTGGAGTCGATATTGTAGATCTTGAACGTATTGAGAGGCTTTACACCCGCTATGGTGTAAAGTTTCTCGAACGCTTTCTTTCTGAAGAGGAGATTACCATTTGCCTGCATAAGCCACAGGTGATTGCCAGTATTGCTGGCCGGTTTGCAGCAAAAGAGGCCGTTGTCAAGGCGCTCGGCACTGGCTTTTCGGGTGGTGTGCACTGGAAAAGCTTTGCCATACTCAATGATGAACGGGGCCGCCCTTTTGTTCGGCCCCTCTGTTCAGCGCTTTTTCCTGCGGGTTCTTCAATGAAACTCTCCATTGCCCATGATCGCCATTCAGCAATTGCTACAGTGCTGCTTGACGGGGTGTAACGGAACTATAACGGAACAAAATGGGCACAAAAAAAGGCAGGAGTCCGACGTTATGGAACTCCTGCCTTTTTGGGGATTCGATAGAAAAAATCAGCCCTCGTGAGCCGGAAGCGGCTTTTCTTCTTCGGTGATGGTTACCTTCGACTTGATGACATCGTAGATCTTCTCTTTGAGAATGGTATCGGTGATGTAATCGCGAAACTCTGCCGACAGGTAGGTTTTCAGGATCTCTTCGGCATTCATGGATTCGCTTTTTTCGGCCTCTTTGTCTGCGTAAGCCTTGATGTCCTCATCCGAGACAGAGAGCACTGCATCTTCAGCTATTTTTTGGCTGATCAGCAGCCACTGTGCGTGTTTTTCGGCATTCGGCTTCATGGCAAGGCGGAACTGCTCTTCGTCGAACCCGCGCGGAAAGTTGCCGCCCATCTGGCGTTTAGCATTTTCAACAAGCATTTTCGAGAAGGAGGCGATCATGGAGTTCGGCGCAGGAACCGGATTTTCCTCAATCAGTTTCTCGGAGATGGATTCGAGGAACTCCTCATCAGACTTCAGCAAAAAGTGCTGTTCAATCTGGATACGGACATCGGCTGTGAAGTCGGTTACCGATGCAAACCGCTCTGCGGAAATCTCTTTGACCAGCTCGTCGGTCAGTTCAGGCAGTTCCAGCCGTTTGACTTCGCTGATGACAACACGGAAACGGGTAGCCGGTTCGGACTCTTTTCCCTCGTTTTCAACGTCAACGCTCTCTCCTGCTTTTTTCCCTGCAAGCGCTACGCGGAAAGGATTCGCCTCCGGAAGGTATTCAAGGGTGAAGTGGTGGTTTTCAGTTTTCTGATCTTCTTCCGGTTCGCCCGCGTCATCAAGCCGGTAGACATCGCCGATAACGGTATCGGTTGAGAGTGCGGCTTCGTCAATGCTGACAAGGGTGCCGTGTCCTTTGAGAATAAGCTTTATTTCACGATCGACATCCTCATCGGTAACGACATAGCGGTTCCGGGTGAAGGTATAGCCACTGAAATCCTTCACGTCGAATTCGGGATGGATTTCGTAGGAGAGCCGAATTTTCAGCTCATCGGGTGTAAAGGCGAAGTCGATAATCTGTGCGCGGCTTGCCGGTTTGATTTTTTCGGCATCGGCGATCTCTCCGAAATATTTGGATGCCATTTTTTCGGCGACTGTTACCTCAATAGAGGGGCCTGCCAGTTTTTTAATCAAGCTTGCCGGGGCATGTCCCTTTCGGAATCCCTTGATCTGGATGTTTCTCTTGGCCTCTTCGAGTTCCTGGTTATATTCTGCACCGAATTCTTCAGCGGAAAGAATGATTTCCAGCTCTTGTTCGGTTTCGCTGACGTTCTTGATATTCTTTTGCAAGGCTCTCTTTGGTTAATTGGTCATGGTGAAAAATTAAAAGTCAACAAGATACGAATTAATCTGCTGTTTTAAAACAGCCCATCGCCCTCATCAACCCTGCCGCCCCGGTTTATACACCAGTGTTGAGTAGGGTGCATCATGCAGTATCCGCATGGCTGCTTCGGCAATATCGCTGGCAGTGACCGCTTCAAGAGCGGCAGTTTTTTCTTCAGGCTCAATATAGCGTCCAAAATAGGAGAGGTCGGATGCCGTTTGCGACATTCTGCGCGTCATCTTCTCCAATCCCATGATATGCGAGCCGAGCAGCTTCGTTTTGGCAGCCCTTACCTCCTCCGGATCGGGATCTTTCAATGCATCGCTCTTGAGCAGTTTCTCGATCAGTTCAAGGGTGACTTTGGTTTTGTTGCTGTCGGTACCGGCATAGATGTTCATTGCGGTCACATCATCAAAAAAGGTGATGGATGAATAGACGTTGTAGGCCAGTCCCCGTTTTTCACGAAGTTCCAGATTGAGCAGCGAGCTCATGCCGTTGCCGAGCATGGAGTTGAGCACCATCAGGCTGTAAAAGTGCGGATCGTGGCGTGCAATGGCGGTACCGAGGACAATCTGTGCCTGGCAAACCCTTTTTTTCAGCGTCAGGGTAAAGGGTGTGTAATCGTCTGCAAGAAAGGGCTGCCGGATATATGGGCTTCCGGCGGGCTCCCTGAGCTTGCCAAGAAATCGGTCGGCAAGTTGCATGATTTCGTCGTGCTCTACCATGCCTGTAGCCGTGACAAGCATCTTCTGCGGAATATAATGTTGCCGCATGAAGTTGTTCAGGTTCTCAACGGTGAATGCCTCAACGCTTTTTTCGGTACCAAGTATCGGTGTACCGAGAGGGTGGCGGGGAAACGAGCGCAGGTCGAACTCCTCAAAAATAAGCTCCTCAGGGGTATCGTTGACGCTGCTGATCTCTTCAATGACCACCTCTTTCTCTTTTTCGATCTCTTCAGGAGGAAAGACCGGGTCGCAGACCAGATCAGAGAGAAGATCAAAAGAGGGTTCAAGGTGTTCCGGCAAGCAGCGCAGGTAGATGCAGGTCTGCTCCTTGGTGGTATAGGCATCAAGGTACCCGCCGTGTTTTTCAATGTTTCTGGCGATGTCGATGTAGGAACGCCGCCCTGTGCCCTTAAAGATAGCGTGTTCAATAAAATGTGCCAGCCCCGGCGATGCTTTGGGGTCATCGCGTGAACCGGCATCAATCTGTATGCCAAGGGTAACGCTTTTTACCGAGGCGACGGTATCGGTGATAATCCTCAACCCGCTGGCCAGAAGACCCTGCCGGACTGACGCTTCTGAAAAGGGAGGTGGCTGAGGGTGGGAACTTTCTTTCGCCATTACTGAATAATTTACTGATAAGCCGGTTTTTTAAAAATCGCGGCACCTTGCAGCGAACGTGAAGATAAGGAAAGTATAAGGGTTTTGACGGGGGAATATTTTTTGGGGCGGCAACAGCAAAAGCCGGGTAAGTCGTTCGTATCCAGGTTTACCGTTATGAAACCACTGCCACGGGTTGTAAATTGGCCTTTTAATGAGAAATTTCCGGAAGTATTGATGAAAGCTGCTATCGCTCTGTCTCCTGGCAATCAGGAAGTGACGAAACCACTGCTGAAATGGGCTGGTGGCAAGACTCAGCTTTTAAGTGAAATCATCCCAAAAATTCCGAAACACTATTCCCGTTATATTGAACCCTTCTTTGGTGGAGGTGCAGTTTTCTTTTTTCTCCGTCCGGAGAACGGTATCATTGCGGACAACAATCCTGAGCTTATCAACCTCTATAGAAGTGTCGCTGATGATATTGACGGGGTCATAGCACAACTTCGCCTCTATGAAAATACGGAAGAGTCTTTTTATGCAGTAAGGGCGCTCGAATGGAACAAACTTTCGTTCACGGAAGCAGCAGCACGTACCATATTTCTGAACAGGACCTGTTACAACGGCCTTTACCGGGTCAATAAATCCGGACAATTCAATGTTCCTTATGGTCGGTACAAGAATCCCAGAATTATTGATGAATCCGCTCTTTTTTCGGCATCTGCGCTCCTGAAAACTACCACGATTATTTGTGGTGATTACAAGAGTGTTTTAAGAGAAAATGCCCGGAGAGGAGACTTTGTTTTTCTTGATCCTCCCTATTTGCCAATCTCTGATTATTCCGATTTCAAACGCTACACCAAAGAGCAGTTTTATGAAGAAGATCACGTTGAACTGGCTGATGAGGTGAAACGCCTGCATGAGTTGGGTTGCCATGTTATTCTCACAAACTCAAATCATCCGATGGTGCATGAGCAGTACCAGCTCTTTCCCATCGAAGTGGTTCAGACAAAACGCTATATCTCCTGTAATGGCAAAGGGCGAACTGGTGAGGATATTATTGTCACGGTACCACCAAAGCCCGGTTTCAATTTGCACGTGCTTTTGCCGCCGCTCCCTCAGCAGGTCAAGCTCTATCCATCGACCCGGTACATGGGTTCAAAAAACAAGTTGCTCACTGAAATATGGGCAGTTGCTTCACAATTCAAGTTTGAAACTGCTATTGACTTGTTTTCCGGATCAGGAGTTGTGGGATATATGTTCAAATCCCAGGGCAAAACTGTTGTAAGCAACGACTACATGGCCATGTCGTTTACGTTTGCCAAAGCAATGATTGAAAATAACGATGTTACGTTACCTCAAAGTGAAGCCTTGGCGTTACTTGAACCAACACAATGGAATGATCAATTTGTTCAAACCCAATTTCAGGGTCTCTATTACAGTGATGACGATAACTGTTTGATTGATATCATTCGAGCAAACATCAAAGCAGTGAAAAATCCTTATAAAAGGGCTATCGCCATGGCAGCATTGATTCGGGCTTGTCTTAAAAAACGTCCACGAGGTATCTTTACCTATGTTGGTCATCGATATGATGATGGGCGCAAAGATCTTCTTCTGTCGTTTCAGGATCAATTTCTTGACGCTGTTGACAGTGTCAATGCTGCGGTGTTTGACAATGGCAGGTTGAACAAGGCACGCAACGGCGATGCAATGACGCTTCAGAGCCAGGAATCAGGTTTAGTCTACATTGATCCACCCTACTATTCGCCGTTGTCTGACAATGAATATGTGCGGCGTTATCATTTTGTTGAAGGTTTGGCTCGTGACTGGCAGGGTGTTGAGATTCAGAACCATACGGTCACCAAAAAATTCAAGTCATATCCAACACCATTTTCTTCACGCAACGGAGCCGTAGAAGCATTCGACTTGCTTTTTAAGCGCTTTCGTGACAGTGTGGTTCTTGTATCTTATTCATCCAACAGCCTGCCTTCCGCAGATGAAATGGTTGCGATTCTGGCAAAACATAAGCCACATGTCGAGGTTGTGCCTGTCAATTACAAGTACTCTTTCGGTAATCAAGGGCACAAAGTAGGCAACAACAAGAACGATGTTCAGGAGTATCTTTTTGTTGGATATTGAGTAAAAGTGTTCATTTTTCGACAACCTGTTCAAAAGTAGAATCTTGCATGAGGCCATGGCATTTGGGCAATACCACGGTACGCAGTCCCTTCCGGTTGCGTGATGGTCTGGTAGCGTTATCTACATCCTCATTGCAAGGCAACTTGCGGGGGCGGGAGCAGGAAATTGCTTTGCGTGATTTGTTGGGTGGACATGGTATCGTTAAACTTGGTTCCGATGATACCTTCAGTGTAGGGCGCAAGTGGCGTTCAGCCCTCAATAAGCTTGGCTTTCTTTACCCTGAAGTATCGTTAGCTTCTGGCATTACGCAAAGCGAACTTGGCCCGGTCGATATGATTACACCAAATGGCTGGCGACTGATTCGTGCCGACACGGTTCCCGCCATGCAGGAGTGTTTTTTGCGTGCGCTGGCGGCCTGTTACATACCTTCCCCATTGGAAAAAGAATACAGTTTTTCAGTGTTCTCACCACTTCGGCACACACTGGCCGTTATGCTTGAACTGGAAAGGCAAACGGGCGAAAGCCGTCTCAATTTTATTGAAATGGCACTCATTGTACAACTTACAAGCAGTGACAATCCCATGGAGGTTATTGTCTCCCAAGTATTGGCATTACGGGCTGATCGGCTTGTTGCAACCAATAAACGGCACTTTGACCGGGACGGATTATCAATCGTCGCTGTGCAAAATCCATACGCGCCTGATACATTTTATAAGCCACAAACATTCAATGACTACGCAGACACAAATCTGCGCTATCTCAAAGCCACCGGACTTGTGCAAAGTAAAGGGCGAGGCATCTCGCTGGTTCCGGAGAAACACCTGTTTGTTGAAACATTGGTACAGGATACCACAATCCCCGATTCTGTCAGCAATTTTTTTGTAACCTTGTGCAATGGAGCCGCGTTACCAACTGATCATCAAGACTCAGCGTTGATTGTTCTCAATGACCTGTTACAACAGTTGCAACGGCGAGGTATTCCATTTTGTATAGCAGGCAAGCCGACAAATACCCCTGCTGATATTGCCATCATTCGCTTTCAGATTGAATCTCTGTTATCGGATCGTAACGAAGAAGAGTATGCAATGCGGCAAAGTATGGAATGGGAAGAAATTGCTGCATACATGGAACTGATCATCAACCGCCGGAACAAGAAAACCCTTGCGAATGGAGAGGAGATTGTGGTGCCACAATCAGAAGCACCTGCATATTTTGAATGGGTTCTTTGGAGAGCGTTTTTGGCCATCAACAGCCTGAACAACAAACCGTATGAAGCAAGGCGTTTCAAAATCGACCAAGATTTATTGCCTGTTGGTACGGCTCCAGGTGGTGGCCCGGATTTGATTTTTGAATTCAGTGATTTTGTGATCGTTGTGGAGGTTACGTTGACAGACTATTCGCGGCAGGAAGCAGTCGAGGGTGAATCTGTACGCCGCCATGTGGCAGATCTTGTTACCCGGTATCATGAGCAATCCGGCAAGCCGGTTTATGGATTGTTCATTGCAAACCGTATAGATTCAAATACGGCAGAGACCTTTCGTATTGGTATCTGGTTCACACGCTCGGATGACAAGATGCAGTTAGACATTATTCCCTTTACACTTGTTCAATTCAAAGAGGTTTTTGAAGCCTTGTTTACAACGAATCGCGTTGATGTTCGCTTGATTCGTGAGTTGCTCGACCATTGTGGAGCATTGCGCCCGCACCATGAAGCCCCGGCATGGAAGCGCGAGATAGAACGGTGCATCAGCCACCAGATTGCGACCTGGAGCCCAGAATAAATTTCACCGTTCTTCATCGCTCCTTCAGGATTACGAAAATAGAGGAACACAATAGCCACGAAATTCTTATTTTGCCTGACAGTGAGGCTTTCGCTGTTGCCGATACTTTGCGGCATGGTCTCTTTTTTATTTCAGCGTTTCATGCTCAACTCATCAATAGTCATAACCGGGGCTACCGGATATATCGGTTCACAGATTGTTCTTGCACTGCTTTCCAGGCTTTCCGGGGAGGGTCGCCTCAGGGTGATTGCCCGGAACAGTTCGGACTGCTCGTTTCTTGAGGGGCGGCCTGTTGATATTGTCCGGGCAGATATCATGGATTCTCTTGCTCTCCTTGAGGCTTTCCGGGGAGCCGATACGGTTTTTCATTGCGCAGGGTTTATCTCCTATACCCGGTGTTCCCGTCGTGCCCTCTATGAGGCCAATGTGGTTGGCACACGCAATGTGGTCAATGCCTGTCTTTACAATAATGTCCGCAGACTGGTCTTGACCAGCTCCATTGCTGCTATCGGTGCTTCCGAGGATGGTTCGCCAGCCAGTGAATCAACCACTTTTCAGGAGTGGCAACGGCGGAACGGTTATATGGAGGCCAAGCATCTGGCTGAACTTGAGGGGTTGCGCGGGGTGGCCGAGGGGCTTGATGTGGTGATGGTCAATCCCGGCGTCGTCATTGGCGTTGACCTCGAAAACCCTGCTTCGCTCAGCTCTTCGAACGCCGTGTTGCGGCTCATCTATCAGGGCAAACTGCCGTTCTTTCCTTCGGGGGGAACCGGTTTTGTCGATGTTCGCGATGTGGCTGATGCCCACCTGGCTGCATGGGAAAAGGGACGCTCAGGGGAGCGTTATGTTGTCGTTGGCCGCAATCTGAGCTTTCGGGAACTTTTTGGCACTATTCGTACTCTTGCAGGCAGCAGCATGGGTCGGGCGTTTGCGGTGCCCGGAGCTGTCGGCCTGCTTGCCGGTTTTGGCGGAGAGATCTGGTCGATGCTCTCAAGCCGCCCTTCATTTATAAGCCTGGAGAGCATCCGTATCGCCTCAAGGCTTCTGGCCTACACCAGCACCCGCTCCGAGCAGGAACTTGGTTTGTCTTACCGGGAACTCTCTGAAACGCTCAAGACTATTCTATAACCTGAAGAGACTCTTCTTTCTTCAATTTTTTACCTACAGATATTATGGATACTCCGAAAATTGAAAAAAAAGCCGTTACGGTTGATCCGGCAAAACTCAAGCAACTTAACCTCGCTGTTGAGGCTCTTGAAAAACAGTTTGGCAAGGGTTCCATCATGCGCCTCGGTGACGATTCTGCAGGAATGAAGGTGCAGTCGATTTCAACCGGCTCGATGACCCTCGATTTTGCCCTCGGTGTTGGCGGCTTGCCTCGTGGCCGTGTCACTGAAATTTATGGACCGGAATCCTCCGGTAAAACAACACTCGCCCTTCATGTTATTGCTGAAGCACAGAAAGTGGGTGGGATTGCGGCTATCGTTGATGCTGAACATGCCTTTGATCCTACCTACGCACGAAAGCTTGGTGTTGATATTAATGCCCTGCTCATCAGCCAGCCGGAATC
The DNA here is from genome assembly GCA_903851535.1 of uncultured Chlorobiaceae bacterium. Classification (GTDB taxonomy): domain Bacteria; phylum Bacteroidota; class Chlorobiia; order Chlorobiales; family Chlorobiaceae; genus Chlorobium. The sequence continues at coordinate 11,122 of CAINOO010000101.1, forward strand.
GGGCGAGCAGGCGCTTTCGATTGTGGAGACGCTGGTGCGGAGCAATGCCATTGATGTGGTGGTGGTCGATTCTGTTGCGGCTCTTGTGCCCCAGGCCGAGCTTGAAGGTGAGATGGGCGACAGTGTGATGGGTCTCCAGGCGCGGCTTATGAGCCAGGCGCTGCGCAAGCTTACCGGTGCCATCTCAAAATCGAGCTGTGTCTGTATTTTCATCAACCAGCTTCGCGATAAAATCGGCGTTGTCTATGGCAACCCTGAAACAACCACTGGCGGCAAGGCTCTGAAATTTTATTCGTCGGTGCGTCTCGATATTCGTAAAATTGCCCAGATCAAGGATGGCGAAGAGATTACCGGCAACCGTACACGGGTGAAGGTGGTCAAAAACAAGGTTGCTCCTCCTTTCCGCACCGCTGAGTTTGATATTCTCTACGGAGAGGGTATTTCGGCCATGGGCGAGCTGATTGACTTGGCCGTTGAGTTTGGTGTGGTCAAAAAGGCCGGTTCATGGTTCAGTTATGGCACCGACAAGCTCGGTCAGGGGCGTGAAACGGTCAAGAAGGCGTTTCGTGAAGATGCGGCACTCTACAGCAAGATTCAGGCTCAGGTCAAGGAGCTGATGAGCAAGCCAGCAGAGGTTGTGAACGGGCAGGCATGAAGATAGGAGCCATTGAGATTGACCGGCCGGTGATTCTTGCGCCGATGGAGGATGTGACCGACCGGGCATTCCGCCAACTCTGCAAGCGGCATGGGGCTGATATTGTCTATACCGAGTTCATCAGTGCCGAAGCGTTACGCAGGGGAGTTGAGAAGTCGTTGCGTAAGCTGAAGGTCGATGAGGTGGAGCGGCCCTTTGCCATCCAGATTTTTGGCAGCACTGTTGAGTCGATGGTTGAGGCCGCCGTTATTGCCGAAGAGTATGCTCCCGACTATCTCGATATCAATTTCGGCTGCCCGACCAAGAAGGTTGCCGGTAAAGGCGCTGGCGCGGCCCTGCTCAGGGAGCCGGAGAAGATGGCCGCCATTTCTGAAGCGGTTGTTAAAGCGGTCTCTCTCCCGGTGACGGCCAAAACAAGGATTGGCTGGGACATGGAGTCGATTAACATTCTCGATATTTTGCCACGGCTTGAGGATGCCGGTATTCAGGCCCTTGCGCTGCATGGCCGTACGCGTAGCCAGATGTACAAGGGAAAGGCTGACTGGAGCTGGATTCGTCAGGCCAAAGAGCATGCGAGTATCCCGGTTATTGCCAATGGCGATATCTGGACACCCGAAGATGCCCTTGCCATGTTTGCCGAAACCGGTGCTGATGGCGTGATGATTGGCCGGGGTTCCATCGGTAACCCTTTTATTTTTGAGGCTGCAAAAGCGTTGCTGAAAACTGGCAAGCCGATGCCGCCGCCCGATTTTCGTGCAAGGATTGAGGTTGCCATTGAGCACCTGAAGCTTTCCGTGCAGTTCAAGGGTGAAAAGTACGGTGTGCTTGAGATGCGCCGTCACTATGCCACCTACCTGAAAGCACTTCCGATGGTGTCGCGGGCACGCAACAAGCTGGTACGCGAGGATGGATGGGAGCAGGTTATCGAAATTCTTCTCGACTACCGCGAGGAGTGCGAAGGATATGCAAGGGATGGGAAGATTCTTGAGTGCACGGAGTGCCTCAATGACCATTCCGATAGATTGTTGTTAAATTATCAAGCCAATAATATATAATAAGTTATGAGTAGTCAGGATTCCCGTTGCCGCGTGGCAGTACTTGGTGCAACCGGTCTGGTCGGTCGCACCATGATCAAGGTTCTTGAAGAGAGAAATTTTCCCGCAACCGACTTTGTCCCGCTTGCTTCGTCAAGAAGCGCCGGTCAGACGGTGACCTTCAGGGGCAAGGAGTACATCATTCGCGAACCCTCGGAAGAGGCTTTCCGTGATGTCGATATCTCCCTTTTTTCCGCAGGTGCAACTGCCAGCAAAGAGTGGGCCGTGGTTGCGGCGGCTGAAGGTGCGGTTGTTATCGACAACTCATCGGCATTCCGCATGGAGCCCGATATTCCCCTTGTTGTACCAGAGGTCAACCCCGAAGCCATTTTCCGGGCCGACGGCACCCCGGAGCGCATTATTGCCAACCCCAACTGCTCAACTATCCAGATGGTGGTGGTGCTCAAACCGCTGCACGATCGGTTCGGCGTCAAAAGGGTGGTGGTTTCGACCTATCAGTCGGTGACCGGCAAAGGAAAGATCGGACGTGATGCTCTTGAAAGCGAGTTGGCCGGAGAGAGTCAGGATCAGTTTACCCATTTTCACCAGATTGCCTTTAACGCCGTGCCGCAGATCGATGCCTTCACCGATAACGGCTACACCAAGGAGGAGATGAAGATGGTCAACGAGACCCGCAAAATAATGGGCGACAAAACAATGAGCATCTCTCCCACCACCGTGCGCATTCCGGTCTACGGCGGCCACGGAGAGTCGCTTAACATCGAGCTTGAGCGTGAATTTGATATCGACGAGGTGCGCGAGCTTCTTCGCACGTCGCCGGGCATCATTTTGCAGGATGACCCTTCGGCACGCATCTATCCCATGCCGCTCACCTCATACGAGCGCGATGAAGTCTTTGTCGGCAGGATTCGCCGCGACTACTGGCATCCCCAGACGCTGAATATGTGGATTGTCGCCGATAACCTGCGCAAAGGCGCCGCCACCAATGCGGTGCAGATTGCCGAGGTGATTGTTCGTAAATAATTAAAATTTATTCTGAAGAGGTTTAATGGCAGGTATCGGTTCCTGGCAGGTTTAATGGTGATGACGATAAAGTCCGCGTTGCCTTCAATGACGGAGCGGAAGGCGAGATTGCTTGATGCGCTCAAAAAAGCGCATCAAGGGTAAGGCTACCGGGATGCAGCTCCTGCGATACTGCGTTATTGGCGATGCCGTAGGTTGTGACCATGGTGAGAAAGATGTTTTTCCGGGTTCCTGTTACCTCACGAAAAACAGTGATTTTCTGACGAAGTTCTTTGGCGTATGCGGCATCAATGGTAAACTCGGACTGTGAAAACTTCATTTCACAGATATTGATGGAGGCATCACGCCGGTCAATCAATAGATCAATCTGCACACCCGGCAATGATGACTCTCCGGTTGGCTTGTAACGCCAGGGGCCGTCGCTGGTTTCAACCATGGCAATGCCCAATGCCGTTTTCAATGCCCGGACATGCTTGAGGCAAACTGTTTCAAAAGCAAAGCCCGCCCACGCTTTTCTCGCTGGGTCATTCTGACGCGACATCCAGTATCCCGCAGCGACCTTTTTTTTGCCAAGTGGCTTGATCCACGAAAAGTAAAAGAGGGTGAACTCATCAGCCAGCCAGTAGAGTGAATCCTGCCCTTTTTTGCCAAAAGGAATCCGTGATTCAATAAACCCTGACTCTTCCAGCTCTTCAAGGATACGGGTAAGTCGTCCGCCGGTGGTAATTTTGGCAAGGGCGAGTATCTCGGTACGGGTTAACCCCGAGCGTTTTTTGCTCAGTAATGCAACAATCGTCTTGTGCAGTTCACTCTCGTCAAAGAGCGAGGCATAAAGCTTCTCATATTCACTACGCAGAAGCCCTGTCGGTGAAAAACAGACCTTATCAATAATTTGTGCAGCCGACAACCCCGGCTCTGTCTGCATCAGGTAAAAGGGCACTCCACCCATTGCCATGTACAGTTCAACCATTTGATAACGGGTGAGCTTGATTCCCCTTTTGAGCAAAAACTCTTCTGTTTCTGGAAGCGTAAAGGGGAGAAGGCGGATTTGACGGGTCAGCCGATTGTGAAGCCCACCTCTTGCGCGTACAATATGCTGCAACATCCATGATGCGGCAGAACCGCAAACAACAAGGATCAAATTTTTCTGGCGGGAGCCAAAACTGTTCCAGAAATGTTCAAGGGCCGACAGAAACTTTGAACGGGGAGTGTTGAGCCAGGGCAATTCGTCCAGAAATAGAACCTGTTTCTTGCCATTTTTTCGCTGAGGCAAGGATTCCAGAAACCGTTCCAACTGGTTGAACGCTTCTGACCAAGATGAGGGACTCTTGAGTTCAACCGATATACCGGTGGCTTTGGCAAGAGATTGGGCAAAATTTTTCAACTGCTCTTCCAGCGAGGCATGGTGCATACCGGTGAGTTCAAAGCAGATTAACTCGTCAAAAAACTCCCTGACCAGCCAGGTTTTTCCAACTCTTCTGCGACCATAAATCACCATAAATTCAGGCTCCAGAGAGAGCAGCACCCGCTCCAGAATCAGCAATTCATCCTTGCGGCCCGATATGTTTTTTTTGCTCATGCGCAGAGTTTTTCACCCCGTTTCAGTTCTATATCCGGCCAAAGATGGCAAATATCGGCTGATTTGGCCAGATATAAATTTCTTTATCTGGCCAAAGATAGGAAATATCGGCGACTTTGGCCAAATATAAAGCGCTTTATCTGGCCAAAGTCGCACTCTTTTTTACTGCCGCCAACGCTCTGAAGACCACCGGGGTGCTCAATCAGCAAAGAGCGTAAATCTCTTTTGGGTGTCCAAAGCCATCAGTGCGGTGCTGACGGCTTTTACCGTTACGGCTGAAGAGATGGAAAATTTCGAAGGGTTACTGATGGAGAGTGATGGAGGGATGCTGAGAGGTTGCAGCGTCATCGAACTCTCTTTTTTGATGAGTTTTGTCATCGCCTTGTCGACCAGTGTACCGGTCAGTTGTACCCTGTTTTCACGGCAGATCGGGTTTTCGACCAGCGTCTTGATGGTGAAGTATTCGCTCTCTTTCCGGTTTTTTGTCTCCCGGCATGAAAATTGACCTATCCTGCCCTCGCCGGACTCTGTCAGGAGGAGATAGTTGCTTTCAATTTCAAGGATTACCTGCTTCCCGGCAGTAAACTTCGACAGGTGGAGAAGCGGTAGTTGCGCCGTACCGTTGAAGACGATACGGCGTGTGGCGGCAAGGTGTTCTGCAACGCTTCTGCTGGCAGCGGCGGGATAGAAGAGCAGTATCTTTTTTTCATGCAGCCCGTTCTGGTTCATGCCATAATCGGCACAGTCGCAATCGTACGCTTCAGGCTGGCTTAAAAAGTATTGCGCCTCAATCCGGCAGTATTCCCGGTACTTTTCTGCGCTCGTATTGGCTGGAAAAGAGACGGGAAGCGGGAGGTAGTTTGTTGGTCCGACGCAGAGCGCCAGCTCTTCATCGGGCCACTCATTGAGGTGGCTGTCGAGCTTTTTCAGTAGTCGCTTTCCTTTGGCTGAGGCAAGGTCATGCAGGCCAAATGGCAGAATTTTGCTTGTATCGAGGCTGTAATGGTTGCCGCCGGATTTTGTCATGCGGACGATGGCGCACTCTTTCTGGTCGATGGCGCAGGCGATCAGGTTTGTGCTCATTATTCGAGTATGAAATATTTTTTGAGGGATTCAAGCTTTTTTTTGCCAATCCCCTTGACTTCCAGAAAGTCCTGGAATTGCAGCACTTTTCCCCCTTTTGATTTTCTGAAAGTGACCAGCCGTTCGGCCATGACCGGCCCGACGCCAGGAATTTTCTGTAATTGCAGGCTGCTCGCCTTGTTGAACGAGAGGGTGCCCGTAAACACTTTTTTCCCTGATGTGTGGTGTTCCGGTTTTTTTTCAGCAGCAAGTTCCTCCCCTTGGGACTCGGCATCCTGTAAAACCTCTTCCTTGACGTTTTCCTGCTGCAGGGCAGCAAGGGCGATGAGGCTGTCGACCTCCGCTTCACGGTATCGTGCCGTTTCCGCTTTTTTAACAAGGAGATCGGTTTCCTCTGACGAACGAATTGTGACAAGGATGCCGCCAAGCAGCAGAAAGGCCAGAAGAGCCGATACCAGGGTAATTTCAGCTTTGGTGAGGCTGAGCTTCAGCGCCAGTTTTTCGAGGGGATTCATAGGAAGATGCGTTTTACCCTTGAAGAGACCGCACAGAGCACTTCATAGCTGATGGTGCCACCCAATTCGGCAAGGGTGTCGGCTCCGCTCCCTTCCCAGCCAAAAAGAATGGCTTTGTCGCCTGTTTTGACATTGTGGCGGGTACCGAGGTCAACCATGATCTGATCCATCGTGACGGTACCGACCTGCGGGTAAGCGTTGCCGTTGATCATGACGGTGGCGCGGCTTGAGAGGGCTCTCGCATAGCCATCGGCATAGCCTGCGGCTATGGTTGCAATGGAGCATGCTTTTGGCGCTCTCCAGGTTCGGTTATAACTGATGGTGGTTCCGGCGGGTATGTTTTTGACAAACATTACTTTTGCTTCGAACTGCATGACCGGTTTAACGTCGAGGCTGCAGGGGCTTGCTTTTGACGGATGGTACCCGTAGAGGAGAATGCCGGGACGTACCATGTCGAGCCAGGATTCGGGTGCCGAGAGGATTGCGCCGCTGTTGGCCGCATGTTTACAAACGGTTCTCGATGAGGCATGTTCATATTCTGCGGTGAGCGTTGTAAAGGCGCTGAGCTGTTGCCTGCAGAATCCTTCGGCAGTTGTGCTATCGGCAAAGTGGGTGTAGATCCCTGTCAGCTCAAGGTGCGGGGAGCTGTCGATTTGCCGGAGAAGTTCCATGGCCATCCCGGGGGGAGCACCGAGACGCCCCATGCCGGTATCAACTTTGAGCTGTACGGCAACGGTTTTGTTCTCTGCTGCAGCAATTTCCTCTGCAGCATGAATCGTCAGGCTGTCGCAGAGGGTCATCTCGATGCCGTGGTGCAGGAAAAACGGAATATGGGAGGGTAGCGGCGAAGAGAAGGCGAGAATGGAGGCCGATTTTTTCAGTGCGCCGCCCTTTTTCAGTTCAATGGCTTCATGGATGTTGGCCACGCCGAAATCCTCAATGCCTGATTTTTCAAGCGTTTCAGCAACTTTGTGGACGTTATGGCCATAGGCATTTGCCTTGACGATACCCATGACGCGCCTCATTTGGCCAACTCTCTGGCAAATCAGGCGTGCATTTCGGGCAAGGTTTTCGAGCGAGACAAGAGCCTCAGTCATGTTTTCAGGTGGAATTGCTCCTGCCGCACACTTCCTTTTGTTTTCATCCATAACGTGCGAACCTTTTTTGCTGTTACCGTATTGCTGTAAATCAGCATCCCTCTCTCTCTCGCGGCCCGATTGTCGGAACTTCCTGTAAAAAAACATATTTTGTCTATGATTTTCAAACCGGAAAGGCGCTTATTCCTTGTATATTTTCTCTTCAGCGCCATCAAGGCATTGCGTTGTCACTGTTAACTCATCTTTCAGCTACTACCATGTCGAACCACGATATATTCGGGCTTGCCGCAGAAACGCCGATGGTTCCTGTACAACAGATGGCTCGCCACATCAGGCCAAGGGTTCTGGCCAAACTTGAGTACATGAATCCGGCCTGGTCGCATTACTACCGGGTGGCCACGGCCATTGTCAGGGATGCTGAAGAGCACAAGCTGATTCATCCGGGAATGACCCTGGTGGACTGGACCTTCGGCAACAGCGGGATTGCTCTCGCCATGGCTGGTGTGAGCAGAGGCTACAAGCTGCTGCTGGCTGCTCCTGATAAAATATCGCGGGAGAAGCAGGATATGCTCCGCGCTCTCGGTGCGGAGCTGGTGATTACCCCTTCGGATGCCTTGCCCGGAGAGCCGCGCAGTTGCATGAATGTGGCTGAAAGTCTGGTGCGGAGTATTCCTCATGCTTTTTTTGCCGGCATGTATGCCAACCCTCTGAGCCTCAAGGTTCATTGCGAAGCTACGGGCAGTGAGATTTTTTGTCAGACGGATGGGAGGGTTACCCATGTGTTTGTGCCGATGATTTCCGGTGCCATGGTTTTTGGTATTGCCACGTTTCTGAAAGCGAAGAATCCCGCCATTCAGGTTATCGGTGTTGAGTCGCAGGGTTCAGTCTATGCGGGCCTCTTCAGGGATGGAGTGCCTGGTGAACCGGTATTTTCCGAGCTTGAGGAGATTGGTTCCCGTCAGCCCTCCGCTTTTTGGGATCCCTCCCTTCTTGACGATGTGGTACAGGTAACTGATTATGAAGCATTCAACTGCGGCAGGGAGCTTTTGCGGATGGAAGCCATTTTTGCTGGTGGAGCTTCGGGTGCGGCAATGGCTGCGGCGCTTCGGGCCAGTGCTGCTTTTGGTGAGGAGGATTGCGTGGTGGTGGTGATGAACGATTTTGGCGGTTATTATTTGAGCAAGATGTTCCATGATGAGTGGATGCGCAAGCGCGGCTTTTACCGTAAGGCGAAATCAGCCCTTGAGCAGATCACTGCCGAGGATATTCTGCAATTGAAAGCGCGTCGGGATCTTATTTTTGCCTTGCCGGAACATACCCTTGCTGAAGTGTTTGAGATGATGAAGCAGAACGATGTCTCCCAGCTTCCGATTGTCTCCTATAATGCTCCGATTGGCAGTATCAGTGAAAACAAGATTCTCTCGATTCTTATTGAAAACGACGATGCGATGAATGCAAAGGTTGTCGGCTTTATGGAGCAGCCGTTTCCGGTCTGCCGGCTTGATGCAACGATTTCCGAATTATCCGATAAACTGCAGCAAAGTGCATCGGGAGTGCTGATAAGCCGGTCAGATGGACGTCTTCAATTGCTTACAAAATCAGATCTTATTGATGCATTAACTCATAAGTGAGCGTCATTGTATTATCCGGTTGTTTTTTAGAAAGGATTTCCTTAACTAAGCACTCAAGAACATTCCTCTTTTTTTTCAGGTGTGATGAACTATATTGCGCCATGAAGCCCGCAAAAAGAGATCGGAGCGCAGAGAATCGGAAATCCAGACGGTTTTGGACCGGGTTAACAACCAGCAATATACTATGAAGGTAGAGTCCAGAAAAAGACAGTTCATTTTGGAGGGCAAGATCAAGGCTTGTTTCTGTGAAGGGTGCGGTCAGATTACAGAGAAGGTCTTTGTCGGTGAATGGATGCCGAGCGACAAGCCAAGGGAGGATGATTATCTGACGTCGGTGGTTGTCAAAAAGCCAAAAGGCGGTAAAAACGGGTCAGTTGAATTGCCTCCTGCGGCAGAAAACCAGTATTGGGTTCGCTGCGCCGAGTGCAATCAGGTCTACCTGCTCAAGGAGTGGCAAATACAGATTGACCGTGAGGTTCGTCCGGATGAGTTGAAAGCCGAAGAGTGCCAGGTTTACTCGCCTCATGGTATCTATGCCAAGGGTGATGCGCTCTATCATCAGGCGCTTGGTGAGGTTGGGGTGGTAAGGGAAAAACAGGCGACAGGAAGTGGTGCCTTTGTCATTATTGTGGAATTTTGCAAAAGCGGCAGAAAACAGCTTCTCGAAAATGTGCAGATGAACTCTGCGAATGGAAAAAATGCAGAAAGTGTTACTGATCTTATTAAACTGAAACTTAGACGTTGATCTTTTAAAAGGGGGTGAATTACATTGGTTAGTGTGCAGATAAATGACAATGAATCGATCGATAAAATGCTGAAACGCTTCAAGAAAAAGTATGAGCGTGCAGGTGTTTTAAAGGAGTTTCGTGCAAACGCATACTTTGTTAAACCTTCGGTGGATGGTCGTTTGAAGCGCTCGAGGAGCAGACGAAGGGCGCAGAGGGCAAATGAAGAACGCAATTCATGATCATTCCGCTCGGAACAGTTTTGTACAGGCAGCTCCTTCACGGGAGTTGCCTTTTTTTTGTCAACACCAATCCCGTGACTCATGAGAGTGTTCAAAGGTGAAGTTACCGCGTTACCGCCCGACAAGTCGATCTCCCACCGTGCGGCACTTATCGGCGCACTGTCGGAAGGGACAACAGAGATTACCAACTTTTCCGCAGGATTTGATAACCAGTCAACCCTCGGCGTTCTGACAAGTGCAGGAATCACCCTTCGCCAGGAAGAGATTGATGGAGCTTACGGTCGCCGCATCCGGCGAGTAACAATCGAATCCAGAGGATTGTGGAGTTTTAAGCCACCAGCCGATCCCTTGATGTGCAATAATTCAGGAAGCACCATGCGTATGTGTGCCGGTATTTTGGCTGCCCAGCCCTTTGTCAGTGAGTTGATTGGTGACGCTTCGCTGATGAAGCGGCCGATGAAGCGGGTTGCCGATCCGTTGCGAATCATGGGAGTTGATGTTCAACTTTCGCCGTCAGGCACAGCGCCGATGCGTATTTTTGGAACCAAAGAGCTGATGTCGATCAACTACCGCCTGCAGGTTCCTTCAGCACAGGTGAAGTCACTGGTAGCTTTTGCCGCCCTTCATGCAGACGGAGAATCGAGGATTATCGAGCCGGTGCGCTCGCGTGACCATACTGAAGTGATGCTTGGTCTTAAGAGCATTGAATCCAACGGTGAGCGGGTCATCATTGTACCAGGCAGAATGGCCCTTGCCGCAAAGTCCTTTTTTATTCCAGCCGATCCTTCAGCCGCCTGTTTTATTGTTGCGCTCGGCCTTCTTGCGCGTGGTTCAGAAATTATTATTCGTGATGTCTGTCTTAACCCGACTCGGGTCGCATTTCTCGATCTCCTGATTAACGCAGGGGCCAGTTTGACGATTGAAAACCAGCGGATCATTGGCGGTGAAACCATTGGCGATATTCTGGTCGAGAACCACACAGGTCTCGCACCCCTTTTGATAAGCGATCCGCAGCTTGTCTCTTTTATCATTGATGAAATTCCGATGCTTGCCGTTCTTTCAGCTTTTGCATCCGGCCAGTTTGAGCTGTACAACGCTGCTGAGCTCAGAACCAAGGAGAGCGACCGCATTGACGCTCTCGTCGTCAATCTGCAGCGTCTCGGTTTTGATTGTGAGCAGTACCCCGATGGTTTCATCGTCAAGGGGCGTCCGATAATCCCCTCTGGAACCGTGTTGATCGAGAGTTTTGATGATCACCGGATTGCCATGAGCTTTGCCATTGCCAGCAAAGCGACAGGGTGCCCTATTGATATTTCTGATGGTGATGTTGTCGGCGTCTCGTTCCCGAATTTTTTTGAACTGCTTGAAAGTCTCGAAGCATGATTGATCGGGAGTGCCTAAAAGGTCAGGAGCCCCAGACCTCTTCAAGATGATCAAGCAGCGCGTTGTTGAACGCTTCGTGCTGCTCCATGTTAGAGATATGAGCGGCTCCACTGAGCAGATGGAGCTGTGAGCCCGCTGTGAGATTGTGGATGCTTTCGGCAGTTTCAGGTGTGGTAAGCTTATCCTCCTTCCCGTTCAGTACCAGTACAGGGCAGTGGATTGAGGCAAGAAGCGGTGTTGCATCATGGCGCATCATGATTGCCCGCATTGCTCTGTTGATAACGGTGGCGCTCTGCTCCCTTATCATCTCAACGGCTTCATCCGCCAGTTCCGGTTTCCTGACGCAGGTTTCGGGGGTAAAATAGTTTGGTATCATACGCCTGGCAGCCTCTTCAGCGCCTCCTGCCTCTACCGCGCGGATAAACTCCTCCCGCACTGAACGGGCGGCTGGCGCATCGGCCTCCGCCCTCGTGTCGCAGAGCACCAGCGATGCGGTTTTGCCGGGGTAGAGCCGGTAGAATTCAAAAGCCTGATAGCCACCCATCGACAGGCCGACAACCGTTGCACGCTCAATTTTCAGCGACTCAAGAAGTCTGGCAAGCTCATGGGCGTAATCGGTAAAGCTCCACTCCTCCCGTTCTCCGGATCCTGCTATACCATAGGCGTTTGGCGCAACGACGGCATAGCCAGCATGACCGAGAGCCTCAAGCTGAGAGCGCCACATTGCCGCAGAGAGAGGAAATGCGTGCAGAAGCAAAACGGCATGTTTTGCAATGCCATTTGTTGTAAGGTTAGCACCGAGGTATGAGAGCATTACTCAATTTTCCTTTGCTTTCGGGTATCCCTTGATCTCCCGGATAATGCTGTTGGCTTCAGTGAGGATTTTTTTTGCCTCGTCACGTGCGGTGTCGATGAGCTCCTGCGAGCGTGTCTTCGCCTCGTTGTTGTAGGCGACATCATTTTCACTGTTTTCGTAGAGGTCGGTGGCCTTGTCGAGCGCAAGTTTGATTTTGCCCGAAATAATCTGCTGGGTTTCCGTTCCCTTGTGCGGGGCAAAGAGCAGTCCCATAATGGTACCAGCGGCTGCGCCAAGCACAGCGCCGAAAAAGAGCCCTTTGTAAAATTTGTCCTGATTTTCCATGGTGCAAAAGTTTTTTCGTTTGTCAAATATAAGATAAAGTCAGCAATGCCCGGCCCATTTTTTACTCTTTTGCTGGAATTAGCAGCATTTTTTAGGCAACCTTTAAGGATTCATTTATAATCCTTTAGGAATTCCGGGCGTACCTTGATCAGAGTGAGCATAGGGTTTCTCATGAACAGCGCAGAGCGGTAGTTTCTCCCACATTTTAATGTAATTGATACCAGTGAATTCTAATGGCAGATTCAGGGCCGCCCCTTTTGCAATCGGGGCATTTATCCTTTCCATCATCGCTGGCCTTCTCTTTTTTTTACATGTCATGGCCAGCATGTCACAGTCGACCCAGGTGTGGCTGAGCTCTCTTTTTATCTTCGCGGTCGTCTGCCACACCGCTTTCAACTGGAAGCAGTTTACCTGAAACAATCAGCGAAACAGGTCAAGATCATGGGTGAGCATACGCATAATCTCTTCGCGCGACTCCACGATGCGTTCAACCAGTTCAGGTTGGCAGAGAACCCTGAACTTTTTGGTAAAGCGCTCAAAAGAGAGAATGAAATCCGACTGAAAAACCGACTCGTTCAACTCGTCAAACCGCACATACTCCGATTTGCATTGCAGTGAGTAGTGGATGTGTTCCGATCTGGTAGGGTAGACGCGTAGCTCCTTAAGATCAGCGTAATCGAAAATATCTTTTTTTGATGGTGGGTCAATCAGTACTTCATGGCCGTGGAGAGTGAGATTATAGCGTTTGTTGAGAACGCGGCAGATCTCCATCTCCATAGCACGGCGCATAGCGCTGTTACCGTTATAGGCAAACCACCGCTCGTCCTCTTTTGCGGAATGAGGCAGGTAGGGCTGTACCGTTATCGCCCTCTTGTAGACCCGGCGCATGAGGATATCATCAAGCAGGGCAGAGAGAGGGTGTTCTTTTTCCGGCATCAACTGCTTCAGCTCATGCAGTACCCGGTCATCGGCATTGCCATAAAAGAGATGGCGCAACGCCTCCCCCGAGAGCATCCCGCAGCCCGCAATATCCTGCAGAAGTCTGCGGAGCATTGCCGAGAGCGCCCTGCTGGTGTGGTGCCAGTAGACATTGCGCATCATCATGTATTTTGCAAAAAGCAGGCTCTCAAGCGGTGCAATTCCTTTTTCTGTGATGGCAAACCGTTCTCGCTGCGGGTCAGGCACAAACGACTCAATCAGCCGGTCGATATCAATGCTTCCGTAGGGAATGTTGCAGTGGTGGGCGTCGCGCATTAGATAGTCCATTTTGTCAGGGTCAAGTGTGCCGCTGATCAGCTTGCTGAAGCAGATTCCGGCACGGCCTGTGATGAGTGCGATGACCGCTTCCGGCTCCACCTTCCATTCCACCTGCAATATTTCGGCAATTGTGGGCATCCCGGGGTTTTGCTCATAAATAAAATGACGGCAAAGCTCCTCGTGGTGCGAAAATACCGGCTCGTTGCCGTAGCGGGGGATCTGCTCTTCAATGATATGGGCATGGGGAAAGTGGCCGATATCGTGCAGAAGAGAGGCCGAGAGCAGCACCCGGCAGTTGTGGTCGTCAAACCGGAACCGGTCATCCTGCAGGCTGAGGGCCAGAGGGCTCGTCAACATGCGTTGCAGTATCAACTTCATGAGGTGATAGACTCCGATTGAGTGCTCAAAGCGGGTATGCGTGGCTCCTGGGTAGACCTGCTGTGAAAAGGAGAGCTGCCGAATACCTTTTAGACGAAGAAAGGATGGATGCGACAGAATTTTTTTCAGGGCTCCGCTTAGCGGGATATGGCCCCAGACAGGGATGCGGATAAAACCGCCATCAGATTGAAAAAGCAGGCGTTCGGCTATCATGAGGTTTTGCACTTTGAGATAGTTGCGTTCTTCAAGATACGCAAGAAAGAGGGCGTGCCAAATTGGTACACCATCTTTCTTGCAATCAATCAAATTGAGCCTGTTTGTAATTGCGGCCAAATTACGCGCGCAATATAGGAGATAATTTTTAAGGTTTTAATTCAGAGAGATATGGTCATTTTCAGATGCTCTTATCGATATATATGCAGTATATAAAAATCAAATTGAGTCTGTCTGTAATTGCGGCCAAATTACGAGCACAATATAGATGGTAATTTTTTAAGGTTTTAATTCAGAGAGATATGGTCATTTTCAGATGCTCTTGCCAATATATATGCGGTATATATATTCTATATAAATTAATCCTGCACTTTCATTAATCATGATTAATTGTAAAAAATATTTGCACAATTATTTGATTTAATAAATAAAAATAGTAGAATGGCAAATGGAGATGCCCTCCCTGATTTACAAAAAAAGTACTCACGCTGGTGCGATTATATAAAAGTTCTGTTCGTTCTGTTAATGGATGTGACGGTATGCTGTACTAAGTTTTTTTAAGCGTTCAACAACAAGTTGTTCCTTGATTTCGAGTCAGTTAAGCCTGATACCTTAATGTCCGGCCTTGTTTCATTTCGGCATCAATTCTTGCGGAGCGCTTATTTGCAATGCTTTTTTTAAGAATATGTTTTATAAATACTTTAAATGTAGTGATTTAGTCTTTCCTGGTATTGATGTTGTATTAAAGTAGTTTTTTTCTCTATTTCTGCTTGATATCTCGGTTGACTGTCTATCATATTTTTAAAAGCAAATAGAAGTGCCGGGTGTAATTATTTCGATAAAAAAGTGTCGATGATTCTGGAAAATAAGCGATGTACATATGCGGAGAAGAGCGTCAGGATATTTCCGAACATGAATCTACTTACCTGTTTAATCTGCATAACAAATAACTAAACAACAATTATCATGAAACTTATTGCAAAACATCACGCATTTACCCGGTTATGCACAGCTCTTTTTTTTATCGGACTGAATCTGGTCTCTGCACCATCAGCCTCCTTTGCGATAACTGTTGGTGAAGAATATCGCGGAGGCATAGTGTTTTATGTGGATGAGAGCGGCGAGCACGGTCTTGTTGCTGCCAAAAAAAATATTTCAGGCCATTCGCATGGTATGGTTGCAGAGGAGTTTACGTGGTATGATGCCAAAGCGGCCTGTACCAGGTTTTCGACCGACGGTGTGGGGGGATGGCGTTTGCCGAATTCGTCGGAACTGCGCAAGCTCTACCAGCAGAGAAATCTTGTTGGAGGTTTCAACGACCACTTTTACTGGAGTTCCTCGCGCGAAGACGAAGAGAATGCCTGGTATCTCTACTTCTACAGTGGAGACGAGAACCACGAAGCCAAGATGGCCAACGGCCGGGTTCGGCCCGTGCTTGCTTTTTAACTCCTCGCTACGACAAATAGAGGTTTTACGTATTATTTTAAAATAATTTGTGAAGTAAAAAGTTTTGACGTAAATCGAAAGGTTTTGACGTAAAAATCACATAAAAAATTATTTACATAGACAACAGCTTCAGCATTGATTCTTCAATAAGACAGGCGGCTGATGGCGATTTGATTGTTACGACTTCTCGTACGGGTGGCAGTTTATATGCGTCAAACGAGAACTACATCCGGAAATCGGCCACGCTCGGCAGCTTCACCAACAACGCAGGGCTTGAGCGTGGTGGTATTGCGGCAGCGGGCAGTCAGACGGGTGATATGGTAGAGGTCATACAGAAGATGGATCTCGACAATTTTGGTTATGGCAACAACCAGGCTAACCTGGCGACACAGGTTAGGCGCCTGGCCCCGATTGCCAATGCCTCTATTGCGCAGTCCGCAATGGCATCCTTCACTTTGCCGATCAATGCTATCGACAGGCGTCTTTCGGCCTTGCGTGGTGAGTGTTGTGTGTCGGAAGGCAACACGGCAGAAGGGAGTTCGCATGATAGTGGAGCGTGGCTGAAGGGGCTTGGTTCCTACGCCATGCAGGAACAGCTTGGAGAGTATGATGGTTATTCATCAACTCTTTATGTCGGGGCACTCGGTTTTGATGGTTGTGTCAGTGAAAATCTGCTTCTCGGTATTGCTGGAGGGTATGCGGCAACCAAGGTTGAACAGAAGGATTTCCGCAATGGTGACAAGATGCAGATCAAGAACTACCAGGTGATGGGTTACCTCAATTTAGATGTGACATCGGCTTTCTATTTGAGTGGGGCAGTCAGTTATGGTTTTGACAAATATGATGGCCATCGCGCTGCAGCGGTTGGTCGTACGGCTGATGCCAACTTTGATGGCCGTCAGTTTGGTGCTGATCTTGGTATTGGGTATGGCATCAAGCTTGGTAACAAGACGACGTTTACGCCTATGGCATCGGTTGATTACAAGCAACTCAAACAGGACGGCTACACTGAAACCGGTGCAGGCGCCATAAGCCTGAATGTTGATGAGCAGTCACTCAACCCGACTTGCCTGGCGGTAGGCGCGCGTCTTGCAACTGAATAGGCAAATTCCGGATTCTCTTTCCGGCCTGAAGTTGCGCTTCATTGGTATCGTGATACCGGTACCTTGAGCATAGACACGGTTTCCTCGTTTTTGGGTGGTGGCAGCAGCTTTGTAACTCCGGGAGTTGTTGTTGATCCTGAAACATGGAATCTGAGTGTCGCTTTGACGGCTGCGTCATCGAGTTCGTTCAGCCTTCAGTTCAGGTACGATCTTGACAAGCGTACAGATTTTATGGCTCATACAGGCTCCGTTACCGCACGCTGGGGGTTCTGAGCGAGCACTAAAGCGTTAGCTCTCTGGTTAAATGGAAAAAAAGCCTCTGACCTTCTTACGGAAGTCAGAGGCTTTTTTTGGATGGGTTCATCGGGCTGATGGTATGGATAAACCAATGCTCAATATTACAGCACCTTGATTTGTTTATCAATAATCTGCTTTATCGCGATCAATTTTTTCTGGTCTTCATCAAAAGAGCTTGAGTTCAGAAATTGCAGGCTGTTTTGTACAACGCCATTATAAAAATCCTTCTTTATCTGCAAAATCCGATTTGGATATTTGATAGCATGAACCTCTTCTTTCACAAAAACGGCAACAAAATCATTCCAGACATCACTTGTTTGATTACTGACAAATGATTCAAGCATGGCTGGAGAATAATTATTTCTTTTAGCCCAAGTTACCAAAGCCTTGCCGCTATCCGGATAGAAACGCCAGCAATCTACAGGGTAACGATGAAAAGTGCCGTTAGAGGGTACATTCAGGTAGAACAATCCGTCAGGTTTAAGTATCCTGAGAATTTCCAGAAACAAGAGCCAAAACATTTCTGAATGTTCAAATACGCTTGAAGCTACGCAAACATCTATCGAGTTATCGTCAAAAGGCAATGTATACGGGTCATCAAGAATGATATCGACTCCTTTACCCTCAGCAAAATCCACACCAATGTACTTTGCTACTTGTGGAGCGACTTGGCGAATTGAGCCATTGACATCCTGAGAACCAATTTCCACCAAAATCTTCCCCTTTCCAGCGGGAAGATACGTCTGAAAAAACAGAGAGGCATTAGCCATTGCTGAGTGGTGCATGGATTTCAATTTTAAAGTTTCAGTGCGTAGCCGTTGCAGGCGTCGGCTAATACCTCTCGAGGGTAAATTTTTCGCCCAGGTACATTTTTCTGACCTCCTGGTTTGCGGCAATCTCTTCTGGGGTGCCATGCATGAAGATGCTTCCGTCAAAGAGCAGATAGGCGTGGTTTGTAATGGAGAGGGTTTCATGGACGTTATGGTCGGTGATAAGCACGCCGATGTTGCGTCGCGCAAGCCCTTCAACAATTTGTTGGATATCTTCGACGGCGATCGGGTCAACTCCGGCAAAGGGTTCGTCGAGCAGGATAAATTTTGGGTTGAGTGCAAGGGCCCTTGCTATTTCCGTGCGCCGGCGTTCACCTCCGGAGAGTGCATAGCCCATGCTTTTGCGTATGGAGGTGATGTTCAACTCTTCGAGCATCAAGTTCGCTCGTTCCTTTTGCGCTGTTTCGGAGAGCGTGGTAAACTGAAGGACACTCAGGATGTTCTCTTCTACCGTCATGTTTCGGAAGACTGAGGCTTCCTGGGGCAGATAGCCGATGCCGAGACGTGCGCGCTTGTACATCGCCATACCGGTGATGTTTTCCTGGTCGAGAAAAACGTCACCTCCATCAGGTCGCACAAGTCCGACAATCATATAAAAGGTGGTAGTTTTTCCCGCACCGTTTGGCCCGAGAAGCCCCACAATTTCACCCTGTTTCACCTCGATGGATGAGCTTTTGACAACTTCTCGTTTGTTGTAGATCTTTTTTAGCCTGGTACAACTCAGTTTTGCTTTCATGCCGGTGTTGAAAAAGTAGTGTTGCGCTCTTCTATCAAGAGGCCGACTTCCCCTGAAGTTTTTGATTTTTCAGGAGTGACGGGGGCGGGCGGTGCAATAAAAAACGAGGCACTAAACCTCGTTTTTTACTTGATAACTTCCTGATAACGGAAAGAGGAATAAACCGCTCTGTTACCTGAGTTAACTGCTCAGTCCTTGAACCGTCTTTCGATATCCTTGGTAGGCTTTGCATAACCCGAAGCCTTTGGGGAGGAGCCTCTGAAAACGGATGATGAAGATGAGCTGCCATAAATAAAAGGATAGGCATTTTTCAACAGGCGTTTGGTTGACTTGCCAACATTTTCCATGTAATCGCCCATGACCCACCAGTGACCATCAATAAAGACCTCAACGAACCTGCCGTAAGCTCGTCCCCAGTTGGTAAAAACCCCATTTATATTAACCATGGCTGCTTGTTTTTTTAGGTTTAACTACAATCTTGACGAAATCTAATAAATCCACTCGTCAAAAAAAAATATTTTATCTTCACTTGATTATTGTTTTTCAGCCGTAGCGGCAACCGGAGTTGGGGGAGTCTCTTTTTTTTCTCTGGAGTCTTTAAATGATGCGGTAATGCGCCGGGTAAAGAGTAAAATGACAGGCTGAAGTATCTACTAACGGTTGAGAAATTTACAGGAAATTGGTATGGGAAAGGTAATGCCTTACAGGGGGATCTGGCCAACACTGCATGAAACCGTTTTTATAACGGATGGTGCATTTGTTATTGGGGATGTACATATTGGCGCTTATTCAAGTGTATGGTTCAATGCGGTGGTGAGGGGCGATGTCTGCCCTATCCGTATCGGAGAGAAGACCAGTGTGCAGGATAATGTAACGCTGCATGTTACGCATGATACCGGCCCGTTGAGCATAGGAAACTCTGTTACCATCGGTCATGGAGCAGTGCTTCATGCCTGCACGGTGAAAGATTATGTATTGATAGGCATGGGCGCAGTGCTCCTTGACGACTGTGTGGTTGAGCCGTGGTCGATTGTTGCCGCCGGTGCGCTGGTGAGGCAGGGTTTTACGGTGCCTTCAGGGATGCTGGTTGCCGGTGTCCCGGCTAAAGTGATGCGTCCGATAACCGAAGCCGAGCGGCGCAATATTGAGGAGTCGCCCGAAAACTATGTACGCTACTCCGAGAATTACCGGGAAGATGAAAAACACTCTTGAGATAAGCGGTCTTCTTCTCTGATTTCACTAAATTGAGCCAGGAGTTTTTGATTGGTTCCCGGCAGCCGTGGCATTTTTTTGTGGTAGCCCGGCCTCCCTTGTTTTTTTTAAACGCATCTCACGAAACTTTTTTTCCATTTATGATGCAAAACGATGTTGTTGTTATTGGCGGTGGCATAAGTGGCCTCAGCCTTGCTTATTATTGTGTGCAGGCAGGGATGAAAACTACGCTGCTTGAAAAAACTGATATGGTTGGTGGCTCATTTGCCTCTCCCCATTACAGTGCCAATGGAAAAAAATTCTGGATGGAACTTGGGGCACACACCTGTTACAGCTCTTACCAGAATCTTCTTGATATCGTTGAAGGGTGTGGCGTGACGAATACGATCATTGCCCGCGCCAAGGTACCTTTTACACTCTTTGTGGATGGAAAAATCCGTTCTATTGTTTCTCAGCTCAATATTCCTGAACTGCTTGTTTCAGTTCCCAACCTCTTCAAACTGAAGAAAACCGGTCTGAGCGTGCGCTCTTATTATTCAAAAGTTGTGGGAGAGAGGAACTACGAGGAGGTGATCCGCCACTTTTTCAATGCAGTTCCTTCGCAGCAAACTGATGATTTTCCTGCTGATATGATGTTTAAAAGTCGGGCGAAAAGAAAAGATGTGCTGAAGAATTATACCTTCAAGCATGGTTTGCAGAGCGTTGCACGTGCCATTGCCGCAAAAAGCGGCCTGAATGTTTTTACCAGTCAGGATGTCAATTCGGTGGTCTATAAAGATGGCTTGTATGAGATCAAAAGTGCCGGAGGAGGAGAGTATTCGGCCAAAACCATCGTTTTGGCAACACCCTCTTTGGTCACCTCAAAGCTTTTGCAGGAGAGCAATCCCGATATCGCGAAACATCTTGGCCAACTCAAGGCGGCTGACGTTGATTCTGTAGGGGTTATTGTCCGCAAGGAGAATATCAAGCTGAAGCCGGTTGCGGCTCTTATTTCTCCCAACGATGTTTTCTTTTCGGTGGTCTCTCGCGATACGGTGCCTGATGATAACTATCGTGGTTTTGTGTTTCATTTTCAGCCGGGTCTGGATGAAAAGACCAAAAGAAGCCGTATTACGGAGGTGCTCGGTGTCGGATTTTCGAAGATAGAGCATACCGAAGCAAAGCACAATACAGTACCATCATTGCAGCTTGGTCATCACCAGTGGCTTGAAAAAACCGACGCCTTGCTGAAAGGCAAAAAAAGTCTGCTCTTGACCGGTAACTATTTTGGTGGTATGGCTATTGAGGATTGCGTGAGCCGCTCTAAAAGTGAATTTGCCCGACTGAGAGGGTAGGTACCGCAGGATAACCCCCCCCCAGGCCGAGTTCGTCAGGGGGGCCACTATTTTGTTGCTTGTGTATGGAAATGAGTGTGAGTCTACGGGATTGGTTTCAGGGCGGTTACCTCTTGCCGGTACTCGTTGTTGTTGTTGCTGTTGTTATCTATCTGGTCGCAAATTTGCTCTTCAGCCGAAGCCTGGCGAGAATTCGCTCCTCAATCAGGTATGTCAGTATTCCTCTGGAACTGATGGCTTGGCCATTCCGTTTGCTTCTCTCTCTGGTGACTCTCTCCCTGCTTCTTCATTATATGTCGCTCTCCGGGGATATCAGGGATTTGCTCAATCACACGCTCCTTATTGCCACCATTATCGAAATCTCATGGTTTCTCATGAGAATGTTAATCGTGTTGGAGCAGTTTATCCTCCAGCACTATGCAGCAAAAGTCCGTGAAAACGAAGCGGCAAGAAAAATTTCCACCCATGTCAGCCTCGCCCGCAAAATACTGAACGTTCTTCTTGTGCTTTTTGCACTTGCAGGTGTGCTGATGACGTTTGATACGGTTCGTCACGTTGGGATGAGCATTCTTGCCTCTGCTGGTATTGCCGGTATAATCCTTGGCTTTGCCGCACAGAAAAGCCTTACAACTCTTATTTCCGGTATTCAGATTGCCATTACGCAGCCGATCAGCATCGATGATATGGTTGTTGTTGAAAACGAAAGGGGCCGCATTGAAGAAATTACCCTCACCTACGTGGTTGTGCAACTATGGGATCAGCGTCGCCTTATTGTGCCCATTACCTGGTTTATTGATCGTCCTTTTCAGAACTGGTCACGTACTTCACCGGAGTTGCTCGGGTCGGTTTTTTTCTATACAGATTATACCGTCAATCCTGAAACGCTCCGCCATGAGCTGGAGCGGGTCGTGTCGTCAACTCCTCTCTGGGATGGTCGCGTAGCAAAACTCCAGATCACCAATATTACCGATAAATCGGTCGAGATACGGGCGCTTGTCAGTGCTGCGAACTTCTCAAATGTTTGGGATCTTCGTTGTCTGGTGCGTGAACAGTTGATCGAGTTTATCAAGAGTAACTATCCCGGATGGCTGCCGAAAGTGACGATGGAGATGGAACAGGGGAAAACGATTCGCGAGGCATAAAAAAATGTGATTTTTGTCATTTTTTCCATAGTTTTGCCCAACCATTTCGATCATTGTCACTCCCTTCCGTTGCTGGATGGGCTTGGCTCGAGTCAGTGGTTAAAAAAGTAATTTTTTTTATCAGCTAAAAGGAGGAGTTGCATGGCGCAGGCAAAAAAAGGGGATACCGTAAGAGTTCATTACAGCGGTACGCTTGATGACGGTACGATGTTCGATACATCGGCTGACCGTGAGCCACTTGAGTTTACCATAGGAGGCGGAGAGGTCATCGCCGGATTTGATATCGCCGTTCTTGATATGCTTCCCGGAGAGAAAAGGGTCTCTGTCATACCTGCCGCAGAGGCTTACGGCGTGCATAGCAAAGAGCTGGTCACGGACGTCGATCGGGATCGCTTTCCTGCTGACATGGAGCTTGAAATCGGCCAGCAGCTTCAGGTCGGGCTTGCCGACGACCAGCAGGCCATTGTGATGATTGTTGATATTAGTGATACAGCCGTGACGCTCGACGCCAATCACCCGCTTGCAGGTCAGCAGCTCACCTTTGAGATTGAGCTTGTCGAAATTCTCTGAGCTGCCGCCCGGTTCAGTGCACTGAACATGAAATACAGGGATCGTAGGAGCGTACCATCATTTCGCAGAGTTTTTCAATCTCCCCGTCCTCTTTTCCCTCTTTGAGCGCCTGCAGGGTGATGGCCCGCAGGTCGCTGTGGATGTTTCCATTATTCTGTGTAGTGGGAATGACGCAGTCTGCCTTGACCACATGCCCTGCAGCATCAGTTTCAAGATGGTGATAGAGAATTCCGCGCGGTGCTTCAACCGCTCCGGTAGCGCTACCGGCTTTGGGCTGATACGGGGTTTTTATATTGCGGAGCTCCATGTCGAGCAGCGAGTTGATGAGCTCCTCCGCCTCTTCAAGAATGTGAACGCATTCGACGAGTTGGGCGATGGTGTTCATGAAGGGGTTGTGGCAGACAGGCTTCAGTCCGAGCTCTTCGGCGACCTCTCTCGCTTTTGGATGCAGCAGGGCGTGGTTGTTGTTGAAGCGCGCCAGCGCACCGGCCACGGAAGTGTCGCGGCTCAGGCGTGTGAATTTTGAGGTTGAAAACTCCCGGGTGTACTCATTGGTCATCAGGAGATAGTCATTCTCCTCCAGCTCAACGCCGTCGGTAGAGAGCAGGTGTCCACCGATTGCTGGATAGCTTTTGCCGTTACTGAGCGAAACAAATTCCGTCTCGCGACTGAAATCGGGTATAACGATGGAGCGAAAAAAAGAGCAGGCGTAATCAAGTGCCGGTTTTTGCTTCTGAATCATGGTGAGCAGTTGCAGCAGTCTCTGCTTGTCGGGGGCCTTGCTGAGCCCGCCAACCAAAAGGCTGACCGGGTGTGTGCAGCGTCCGGCGGTGACGGTGCTGATCTCGTTGCCCAACTCCTTGAGCTTCAAGCCCGCCTTGACCAGATCGGGATGGGATTGCAGCAACCCTAAAACGCTGGAAGTGCCCGCGAAATCGGGAGCGATGAGAAAAAAGAGGTGCAGTGCATGGCTTTGCAGGGTTTCGCCCTGCATGGCCAGCAGCCTGATCTTTTCAGCAGCCACCGGTGGAGTAATCTCCATGGCCCGCTCAAGAGCCCTGATGCTTGCAAGGGCGTGGCTGATGGAGCAGATACCGCAAATCCTTGAGGTGAGAAAGGGCACCCTTTCGGCGCTCATTCCCCTGAGCATGACTTCAAAGAATCGGGGAGTTTCAACAATAGCCCATTTTGCATCGACGAGCTGCCCCTCCCTGACGGTAATCTTGATGTCGGCGTGTCCTTCCACTCGTGCAAGGTGACGGATATCTATTGCATAGTCACGCTTCATGGTTCTGCCATGGTTCAAATGCGTTATAAAAAGCCAGTTTTTCCTGCAGGTCATCAAGGCTGAGCCCCCGCTCTTTGACCAGTTCAAGAAAGGAGGCCATGTTGATCTCCTCTGCCGGGCCGCGGCATCCGAGGCAGGGCGTTTTTCCGCTGGTGCAGACGGCATTGCATCCGGCACGCGTGAGGGGTCCAAGGCAGATTTCGCCAAGTTCGAAGAGGCAGGTATTGAGTTGTGCCTTGCATTCCATGCAGACCGGGTATTTCGGGAGTGTCACCCGTGAACCGGTGGCAAGGCTTACCATGATGCGCTCCACCTCATCTTTGTTGACCGGGCATCCGGGTATGGAGAGGTCAACCGTGACCAGATCGCTGATTTTTCGCACCGCCAGTGTCTCTATGTTCATAGGGGGATAGAGCTCATCAATCAGTGTTTTGACGGGAAACCGGTTTTTCAGGCTGTTGACCCCACCGAAACAGGCGCAGGTGCCTAACGCGACGAGGATTTTTGCCTGTTTGCGTATCTTCAGCAGTCGTTCTACCTCATCCTGACGGCTGATGCTTCCCTCGATAAGCGCTATATCGTAATCGTCGTGCCGCTCGGAGGAGAGCTCCCTGAAATTGCGCACATCGAGCAACCCGAGAAAGTCGGGAAGTGTTGCTTCGTGGTTGGTCAGTTGCAACTGGCACCCTTCGCAAGAGGTGAAGTCGAACGAGGCGATTTTCAGCCTTTGAAAGGGAACTCTATGCTGTGTCATGTTTTCTGCCATACTTAAATGGCCTCCTTGAGATTCATCACCGTCCAGTAGTCGAAGACCGGGCCGTCAATGCAGGTAAAAGTTGAACCGACCATGCAGCGGCAGCATTTGCCCATACCGCAGTGCATCCGCCGCTCCAGTGAAACAAACATGCGGTTCATGGGTATGCCAAGCCGGTCGAGCCAACTGCAGACAATCTTGAACATGACCGGCGGGCCGCAGACGATGGCGTATGTTCTTGCGGTATCAATGACGATATCGTTGAACAGATCGGTAATCATGCCGCTTTTCCCCTTCCATCCGGC
This sequence comes from uncultured Chlorobiaceae bacterium, assembly GCA_903851535.1. Classification (GTDB taxonomy): domain Bacteria; phylum Bacteroidota; class Chlorobiia; order Chlorobiales; family Chlorobiaceae; genus Chlorobium. Next base: position 36,116 of record CAINOO010000101.1, read on the forward strand.
ATCGCCATGCTCAACAATGGTGTGCAGGCGGATATGGTTGATCATCTTCCACTCGTCGAACTGCCAGGTAAAGAGGAGTTGCGCGGGCTCTTTTGTACCGTAGAGCAGATCGACGTCAAGAAACCGGTCGCGGTGCTCGTTGATCCAGGAGAGAGGGGCGCGGAGTGGAGCAATACCGAGCCCTCCGGCAATCAGGAGAATGTTGTGCCCGGCCATCTCATCCATCGGGAAGGCCGATCCAAACGGGCCCCTTATGGCGACCCGGGTACCCTCTCCAATTGTGAAGAGCGCCGAGGTGACGTGGCCAACCTTGCGGATACAGAGCTCCAGAAACTCATGGTTGCTGCTGGAGCTTGAAATCGAGATCGGCACATCACCGTAGCCGGGAAGTTCGAGCATGAGAAACTGCCCCGGCCGGAACCGGAAGAGGGCGCGCTCCACGGGGTTGATAATATGGAGCTGAAAGAGCCTCTCCTGCTCCGTCAGGCGGACGATGTTGGTGACCATGCACTTGTACCCCATGTCGGTTCTCATGATTTCCGAGCGGCGGTTGAAATCCGGCACCGATGAGGCAAAACCTTCGCGGTTTATATCTTGCGGGGTGATGACGAAACGCAGGTCACGCATGATTCCTTCTCCATTCTGAGATCGTTGATGACATCTTTCGGGTTAATCCCTGCCAGGCATGCCCTGCCGCACCGGTTGCAGCCAACGCAGATCTGCTGGCTGGCATTTTCGGCAAACCCCCGGTGCTGGTGGTAATAACGGTACTTCAGCCGGTCGCCCTTTTTCGGACGGAAATTGTGCCCGCCCGCCACGACGGCAAAATCGACCAGGTTGCAGGAGTAGAGTTCTTTTTCGCGTGAAGCTGCCTTCAGGTTGGGAGTAAACGACTCGGTGAGCGAGTAGCAGTAGCAGGAGGGACAGACCATGGCGCAGGTACCGCAGTTGAGGCATTTGTCGCCCCATTTTTCCCAGACGGGGGAGTCGAACTCAATGTCGAGAATGGTTGGCAGGGCGGTAACGTCAATTTCGGTTTGAAAACCGTTCTGGATCAGTTTGCGCCGCTCAACGAGCATGCAGTTGTCGTCGAAGTTCGGGTCGCGGGTTTCGAACTCTCGCAGGAAGTTGAACGCTTTTGACGAGTTGATGGAGAGGTAGTAGTGGTCGCCGATATCCGAACAGAAGAGGTTGAAGCCGGTTGTGACCGTATGATGGTTCATCGATTTGCAGAAACAGTCCGCCAGGGGCAGATGATCCATACCGATGACAAAGGTGTTTTTGCGTCTGGCCAGATAGTAGGGGGAGGGAAAGTGGCCGTTGAGCAGCACATCGTCAAGAATGTTCAGGGCGCTGATATCGCACGCCCTCAGCCCGATAAGCACCACCGGGTTTGCTTCGTAGGTTATCTGTTGCTCCCAGTCATTGCCGTGAAAGAGAAATCGCGACAGTTCTTCGCGGAAGGGAAGAAAAAAATGCTTGGCCGATGATGCCGTTGCGCTGTAGTCGAAGGCGATATCATCAACCGATTGTACCTGCTGGAACTGGTAGACGGGATTGCCATGGTGGTCGCGATCCACCTGCCGTGGAGCGAAAGAGCTGTTGCTGCGAACAAGGGCATCAATAAACCCTGTGAACTCCTTTTTGGAAATGACTTTGTAAATCATTGCCCCGGACCTCCTTTCTCTCACGTGCTCGGAGAGTGTTTCAGGTGAAAATGCGAGCCGATGCTCGTTGACTCTTTAACGGTAGGTAAAACTACGCTTTTTACGGCCTTTTTTCAAGCTTGTAGACCTTGTCGTTTTTTTTCACCTTTGCGCACTTGACGGTGACGCTGTCTCCCTTGTTGGCCTCCGTAGCAGGCTGATCGTTGGTGTAAAAGGTTTCGGCAATACAGGTGACAACTCCGGTTTTTGGCCCGAGGATTGAGAGTTTGTTGCCGCTCTTGAGCGTTCCGGCGTACATGAGAAATTCAGCCACCCCGGCTTTTGGATAATATTTCTTTACCTCTCCGATGTAGCTTTTTTTTTCTTCTGCCAGAGAACCGTACTCCCGGATCCATGCGTCAAAGGGTTTGCCAAAATAAAACCCCTCCGAAAATCCCCGGTTGTAGACCAGGGCAAGCTCCTTTTTGAGCTTGATGGTCAGTTGGCTGTACTCACTCCTGAAGTTTGTATCGCTACGGTGAAAGGTGCAGAAATCGAGCGCAGAGCGGTAGGCGCCAGTGGCCGTCTGTATATATTCCGGGCTGCGACTTCTTCCCTCAATCTTGAAGGCGCCAATCCCCGCATCCATGAGCACATCAAGAAACTCAATGGCACAGAGATCTTTGGGGCTCATCACATAATCCGTTCCAAGCTCAAGCTCCTCATTTTCCTCACTGTCGGTAATGATATACTGGCGGCGGCAGGGCTGCACGCACTCCCCACGGTTGGCCGAGCGGCCAAAGAGCTCCTGCGACATGAAGCAGCGCCCCGAAACTGCGACGCACATCGCCCCGTGCACAAAACACTCAATTCGTACGTCAAGTCGGTCGCTCTTTATTTTATCGGTAATATGTCGTACCTGCTCAAGGGTGAGCTCTCGAGCCAGTACAATCATTTTTGCGCCAAGGTTTGCATAGAACTTGACTGCACGGTAGTTGCTGACTGACGCCTGTGTCGAAACATGAAAAGTCATGTCAGCCTTACGGCACGCGTCAATGACTGCTATGTCGGAGCAGATAATGGCGTCAATACCTGCTTCTTTTGCGGCCGACACGGTCTGCGTCATCTTCTTCAGTTCAACGTCATAGACAATGGTATTGAGTGCCAGATACCCATTTGCCTTGTACGCTGTGCAGAGCCTCTTCAGCTCGGGAAAGTCCGCCGGAGTGAAATTGCTGCTTCCGGCACGCATGTTATAGCCTTCGGCACCAAAGTAGACCGCATCAGCGCCAGCCTTCAGCGCCGTTACCAAGCCGGTCATGTCGCCCGCAGGCGCAATCAGTTCAACCTTTTTTTCCTGCATGTACAATGTTTATATGAGAGAACAGCAACACCCCTGTTTCCTGCTTGCCGTGAGGTGACGCATCGCATCACTGCAAATAATGTACGCAAGCGTCAACAATAATCACTCATGAATTGAATGGTTTCATGAGTATACCCCATCTTCAGTTTGTCGGCACAACCGCACCCTCATGATATACGAGCCAAATGGAAGCGATGAAAAAAAATAACGTTGATGACTTTTCTTATAAAACTTTTTGAAAAAATGCATGAAAATTAGTAGAATAGAGAGGAGAACTTTGTATGTTTCTTGAACTTAAATGAGCTAAACCAATGAAAAAAAGATTATTTTTGCCTTTATTGCTTGCTGGTATGTGGGCCACACCAGCTTTTGCAACCCCTTACGTCAGCGTGTCGGCAGGTTTGGGTCTGCTTGGTGATTCCACTGTAAAAACCGCTGGGCTTACTATCGATAATGCGTTTGGATATAAAGCCGGAGTTCCGGTTGGTGTTGCGGTTGGTTTTAAGGCCGACGAGTTTCGTCTTGAGGGTGCTGTTGGCTATCAGTCTCACACAATAGATGAAGTTGGTGCTGGTGATATTTCCATCTGGTCGTTCATGGGTAATGGTTATTATGATATCTCCATGGCCGATTCCTCTGTTACTCCCTATCTGACAGCAGGTCTTGGTTTTGCTTCAATTAGCGCAAGTAATGGCGGCTTGGATGCAACTGAGTTTGCCTGGCAGCTTGGTGCCGGTGTTGGCTTCAAGGCGTCCGAGAATGTTGTCGTTGATCTTGGCTACCGTTATTTTAGAACATCAGACGTACATGTTGCTGATTATGGCCTAGGGATTCCGGCGGATATCAGTATTGCCGGCAGCAATATTCTCGCTGGTATCAGGTACAGCTTCTAAGGGTTTTTCCCTGTTTTCAATGCTTACTTTTCCGGCAGGGGTTTTCTCCTGCCGGTTTTTTTTATCCAGCCATCTGTCGCCAGCCAGCGCAATCGTCAACCCTTTTATTCAAATTCGATGAGTGCCTGGCCGCTTTTTACGGCCTCTCCCGGCAGGGCCATTATTTTTTTGACGGTACCATCCGTATGGGCTGTGATATTTGTCTCCATTTTCATGGCCTCAAGCACGACCAGCAGGTCGTCTACCTGAAGCTTCTGCCCAACCTGAACATTAACCCGCTGTACAATCCCTGCTATGGGACTACGGCAGACCTTATCGTCAGGCAGACCGTCCGCAACGGGCTGCATTGCCAGAGGCTGAGGCGATGGCGCGACAATCTGCTTCGACTGGATGGTTGAGGTCAGTTCCTGGAAGGATTCCGGTGTCCGGATCTCCTCTCCTTCCAATACATCCACGTCAACGACATATTTATTTCCGTCTATGGTCAAGATCAATTGCACGGTATGATTCCTTATTTAGTGGTGCTGAAGGTATGTGACGACTGGATGGAGACACGCCCCTGTTGAGACCAGGAACTCGGTCCCTGATTGCTGATGAAGCGGGCCCGGCGAATCCGGACGTTCTTTCCCAGATAGGCGGCGATGGCCGCCGACATGATGACCAGCAGTTCCTGGGTTATTTTTGGCTCACTGTTTGTGTGCTCACAGATGGTTGTTTCCATTGGGCGTAGCGTTAAAGTGGAATCAGCCCGTGTTTCTTCTGGGGTCTGAATTCCCGTTTGGAATGGAGAAAATCGAGTGACATGGCAATATAACGGCGCGTTTCAGCCGGTTCGATGATGTCATCAACCTGAAAGTGTGCGGCGGCGGCGTATGGGGTAGCGAAGGTTTCTCGGTACTCCTTGACCAGTTCCTGACGGCGCACTGCGGGATCGGCCGCTTTTTTGATTTCGTTGCGGAAGATAACATCTACGGCACCATCGGCGCCCATGACGGCGATCTCGGCCGAAGGCCAGGAGACGACCCTGTCTGCGTCGAGGTCCTTGCTGCACATGGCCAGATAGGCTCCACCATAAGCTTTGCGCAGCACGACGGTGATTTTCGGTACGGTGGCAGCGGCGTAAGCGAAGAGCATCTTGGCGCCATGACGGATAATTCCGCCGTGCTCCTGCTCGACGCCAGGCAGGAAGCCGGGGACATCAACAAAGGTGACAAGAGGTATGTTGAAGGCGTTGCAGAATCGGATGAAACGCGCCGCCTTGTCTGATGCGTTGATGTCGAGCACACCGGCCATGAAGTTCGGCTGGTTGGCAACGATTCCTATGGCGCGCCCCTGAATCCTGGCAAAACCTATGACAATATTGGGGGCAAAGGAGGATTGCACCTCCATGAAATCAGCACTGTCAACGATATGGCCGATAACTTCCCGCACGTCGTATCGCTGTTTCGGATCAAGGGGAATGACGGAGTTCAGGCGCTTGTCAGGAATGATAATATCGTTTGCCTCCAACTGGGGTGAGTCCTCAAGATTGTTGGAAGGGAGAAATGAGAGGAGCCGTTTGCAGATGGCAACGGCCTCCAGATCGTCCTCGGCGATGAAGTGTACCACCCCTGAGTTATTCATCTGGGCTGTCGCGCCTCCCAGCTCTTCAGCCGTAACGACCTCTCCGGTTACGGCCTTGATGACCGAAGGGCCGGTAATGAACATCAGTGCCGAACGGGTTTGTATGATGAAGTCGGTCAAGGCCGGGCTGTAGGCTGCTCCGCCAGCACAGGGGCCGCAGATGATCGAGATTTGGGGGACAACTCCGGAAAGCATGACGTTGTTATAGAAAACTTTGCCGTAGCCGGAGAGGCTGTCGATACCCTCCTGGATACGCGCGCCGCCTGAGTCGTTGATCATGACAAAGGGCGAGCCCGTCTTCAGCGAAGACTGCATCATCTGCACAATTTTGTTGCAGTGGGCCTCACCGGCCGATCCGCCGACGACGGTAAAATCCTGACTGGCAAGATGCACCAGCCGGCCGTTTATACTGCCAGCCCCGGTGACGACACCATCTGCCGCCATCTCCTTGTCCGTCATGCCGAAGTTGGTGCAGCGATGTTTGGCAAAAAGTCCTGATTCTTGGAAACTATCCTGATCAAGGAGTGCGCTGATGCGTTCACGTGCGCTGAGGCTGCCGGCCTCGTGCTGGCGGTCGAGTTTTTCCTGACCACCTCCCAATTGCAATTTTTCCTTCCTCTGGTTCAGATCCTGTACTATCTCTTCAATATTCATGGTGTTCCGACTCTGCTCTGAATTTTTATATGATAATTACTGGTAAGGTGTTACCGTGACCTTATGCTGCCGGCCGCTCAAGGTCACGGAGTAGGTGATGGGGCCGGTGATCGCCCCCTGGTGCCCCTCTGCAGGTTGTGTTTCCGATTCGCCGGTTGCAGGGTTCCGTCCAAGGTTGCGAGGCCCCTCGTGGCGTTCAGCAAAAAATTTTGGCGCCACCTGCGGGAACATGGCATAAGTCAGTACATCTTCAGTTGTACCGTTGCAGCCGGTCAGGGCCAGGGCTGCCGAGCGGAGCTTGTCCCACTCCGGTTTCAGGAGATTTGCTGGTCGGCAGTGGATCTGCTTTTTATGGGCATGCTCGTGTGCCAGTTTTACAACATCGGGATTTTTTTCGCCAGGTACTGCGCCATAATAACCGAGCATGAGGTCGGCAAATTCTCCGGTCAGTACCTTGTATCTTCCCATAAGGACATTCAGTACCGCCTGGGTGCCCACGATCTGGCTACTGGGTGTAACAAGGGGAACATACCCGGTATCCTTGCGGACAAGAGGAATTTCCTCCAGCACCTCTTTCATCCGGTCACCTGCACCCTGCTGCTTGAGTTGACTCTCCATGTTCGAAAGCATGCCGCCAGGGATCTGGCTCTTGAAGATCTCTGTTTCCACACCGGTAACCTGGGAGAGAAACTCGCTGTAACGTCCCAGTACGGTCATGAAATGCCTTTTTACCTTCTGTATCCGTTCAAGGTCAACCCGGGTGGTAAATTCGGTGCCTTCAAGCATTTCGATGAAGCTCTCCGTGGGATTGTGCCCAGGTCCAAGGCTCATTGAGCTGATTGCGGTATCGACGCAGTCAACACCAGCCTCAACCGCCTTCATCAGGCTGACCAGTGTAACGCCGGTGGTGGCATGGGCATGGATATGAACTCGCAACTCCTTTCCGCAAGCGTCTTTTATCCCCTTTACGATATCGTAGGCGGCCTGAGGCTTGATGAGAGCCGCCATATCCTTTATGCAGAGGGAGTCGATCCCCATATCCTGCAATCTTTTTGCCTGGTCAACAAAGAGAGCCGTGGTGTGAATGGGGCTGACGGTATAGGAGATTGTCCCCTGGGCATGTGCACCAGCCTTTTTTACCGCCCGCACCGAGGTCTCAATATTACGCAGGTCATTGAGTGCGTCAAAAATGCGGAAGACGTCGATACCATTTTCTGCCGACTTGTTGCAGAAGCGCTCCACCACTTCATCCTGATAGTGGCGATATCCCAGTAAATTCTGGCCGCGCAACAACATCTGCAGCGGAGTTTTGGGCATGAGCCGCTTGAAGGTGCGCAACCGCTCCCATGGGTCTTCGTTCAGAAAGCGGATGCAGGAGTCGTAGGTTGCTCCGCCCCAGCACTCCAGTGACCAGTAGCCAGCCTCATCAAGGTTTTGGCAGGCTCCGATCATATCTTCAATGCCAAGTCTGGTGGCTATCAGGCTCTGGTGTGCGTCCCGCAGGGCAAGCTCCGTTATATCAATGATTCTCTTTATGATAACCCCACTTGATGATGTTAGATGTACGATAATTTCTTTTTAAAATCGGCGTTCAACGGCTGGCGTGTTTTTTTAAAGCAGAGAGAACCAACTGTTGAGTCACCGGGTACAGTGTAAAAAATCCTGAACCCCCCCGGGCTTTTTTTACCTGGAAATTCGACGTTTTCGTCCAAAATTTCAGGTCAGCCCTGCAAGGCGGCAATATAATAAACAGGAATAAAAATCATGCATGATCGTTGACGTAAATAAATGTCACTAAAAAAAACATAACTTCATTTCATGTAATGAAATGTGATGGATATTCCGGTTCCGTTGCAAGAAAAATATATTCAATATTTTTGCATTTCGAACTCAGCTTGCAGGTATTTTCTCACGGTTACGCAGCTTTTGATGGAAAACGTCCATGCCATGCTCAGATATCGAAGAGAAAAAAGAGCTCGTCAGGTGGGGTGGCAAGATGGCGATAACAGATGAGTGGAGTGGTTATTGGGGGGAAAGAGCGCGGGAGTCTTTTTAAGGATCTAATCATAACATTTCCGCAAATAAGAGGGGAAGTCAACGCCGCAGTGTCAAGAGACCTCCCCTCATTATTCTTTTATGATTGCTCCGTCTATTCAGGGCTTTGACTAACGGGTCAGGTCACCGTACACGAGGTTTGTTTGGGGCCAGGTAAATCCCTGTTTTTGTACACCTGTCAAGGAGTAATTGTAGAGATGGTTGGCAGAACTCACATAAACATCATTATCTGAACCGCCGACAATTCCGCCAATGTCAAAAGGGGTCTGGACAAATGAGTACTGATTCAGGGTGATCAAATCCCTGACCGTGAAACCATGCTGTGAACCAGAGTATGTAGCCAGTAATTTGCCACAGATAACAGCTACATCGGTATAGACAACGCCTGCATCAGGAAATGTCATGACGGTCAAGAGAGTGCCGTTGGTGCCATAACGGTATAACCTGTTCCCGGATGCCAGATAAAGATCATTATTTGTGCCGGCAGCTATACCATTGATACTGAAGTTGGTGGGAACAAAAGCGAGTTGGTTCAGAGCCAGATCGCGGACAGTGAACCCCTGTTGAGAACCATTATAGGATGCATAGACACGGTCACCTCGAATTGAGATATCCGTATAGTTTACATGGGTATCAGGAAAATTCATCTCTCTGAGTAAAGCGCCACTTACTGAATAGTTGTAAATATGATTGTTGCAAACCATGTACAGATCATTATTCGGACCGGCCGCAATGCCATTGACCGGATGTGGAGTTTGGATAAATGAGAGCTGCTGCAATTTTAATGTACGTACGGTGACACCCTGCTGAACACCATTGTATGCCGCAAAAAAGTTGTTTGCATGAGCAATGCGCGTTACACACAAAAAGAAGGCTAATAGAGCGGTAACCTTGAAAAGTCTTGTAAAATCAAATTTTTTGTTCATTTGCTCCTCCCTTGTTAAAATTACAGATAAGATAATGTGCAATCCTGCTGTAACTCAAGCCACGTCATCCCGCGCCTGACACAAACGCCATAATGTGCCGCAAGCCAGCCCTTTTGCCTCTGCCAACACTGTCAATGTAAAAAACAGATTGTGATTATTAATAAAATAAGGCATGAATACACCGCAATTACAGGCTGTGTAAGGCGCTTCGGGATATTTCGTTCAGAAGAGTTAAATTACCGTGAATTGAAAATAAAGCCTACAAATCTATGACCGAACGTTTTTTTCTGAAACTGCTGCTGGTACTTTTTGCCGGGCTTATTGCGGCTGAAGTGCTGGTTGTTGTGCTTTTCGGGCTGCGACTTGAGTTGATTCTTTTCTGCGTTATTGTTGTCGCGGCTTTGGCTGGCATTGCGGTTGTGGTACAGCTTCTGTTGGGGGATCGGAGGGAAATTGACTCGGTTTCAATGCGGCGTGCAATGCAGAAGCGCGGCGGTATCATGCAGGATCGGCTTAAGGAGTATGCTATTGATGAAGAGTTTATTGGAGGAAAAACAGTGAAGCGCCAGAAAGGAAGCGCTTCCGCAGCCGCGCTTTCTGAACGCTTGCGTGGAAGCCAGAGAGAGTCGGCATCTCCGGTTCCGGTATCAATTGAAGAGGCAATCAGGCTTCATGCAGAGATGTACGGGGGACTTGCGCAGTTGCTGCAACTGATGGAGAAGATTGATGAAGCCTCGTTTGGTCGGCTGGTGCAAAAAGGCGGTATGGGTGATCTTTCACGCGAAGAGGTAATGCTCAAGATTACCTGTATGATTGAGGAACATACTTTTTCGGGCGGGGCTGCCGGCCAGAAGCCCTGCACTCTCGAAAGCTATTCTATGGAGAGAGAGAGTTTTGACGACTATATCCGCCGGAGCATGAACGGGGCGGTGGAGGATTCGGAGGACGGTTTTTCCGTTGAACTCGACGGCGCCGCCCTCTCAAAGGGTACCGGTGTACCTCCAGTAAATTTTTCCCACGATCCGAAATCGGTGATTGCAAGTCTTAAAAGGGCGGGATCTCACTCATGAAGCCCTTTGCAATCGCACCATTAAGCAAAGCGAAGCTTCAGAAGTATGCCCGGCTTCATCAGAAAAAGTTCAGGGATCAGGAGGGACTCTTTCTTGCCGAAGGGCTTCGTACGGTCAGGGAACTCTGTCTGAACCTGCCCGGAGAGGAGATGCTTGTCGCCCTGCTTGTCAGGGAGGGAGAATCGGAGGTTGCCCGTTTTGCTCAACCCTGGAAAGGAAAGCTCTTTTCGATAAGCGAAAAAGAGTGCTCGCGGATTGCCGAAACCGCAACGTCCCAGGGGATTTTTGGCGTTTTCCGTCAGCAACCATCTCCAGACCCTGCCGCAAAAACTTTATTGGCAAAGTCCGTCAGATCACTCATCGTTGTGCTCGATGAAGTTCAGGATCCGGGCAATGTGGGTACTATACTGAGAACTGCGGTCTGGTTTGGGGCTGATGCAATTGTTTGCAGTTCCGGCACTGCTGACCGATACAATGCAAAGGCGGTTCGCTCATGCGCTGGAAGTATTTATGCAATAAACCATTACGGTGTTGATCGCCTTGACCTTGAACTCCGGCGATTTCAGGATCAGGGTTTTTGCATTGTTGGCTCGTCGCTTGAGGGAAAAGATTTTCGGGAGTTCAGCTCCTGGCCGGAAAAACAGGTGCTCGTTATTGGCAACGAAGCCAACGGTATCAGTGAAGCGGTGAGGGCAGTGGCCGACCGGCTGGTGCGCATACCCCACGGCGGTACAAGTGTGCGGGTTGAATCGCTCAACGCCTCAGTCTCTGCTGCCATCTTGATGGAGCGGTTAACGCTCTCGTGAACCCACAAAAGGGTTTGTATAACCCTCCTTAGCGGTTTCAGACCCTCTTTTCAGGCGTTATCGCCGTCAATATTCATGGTTGGATAAAGATGGACGGGTTTCGCCGCTTTTTTGCGCAGACGGATGTTCAGCATTTCAACCGAGACGGAAAAGGCCATGGCAAAATAGATGTACCCTCTCGGAATTTCAAAACCAGCTCCTTCTGCAAGCAGGGTGACTCCGACAAGAATGAGAAAGCTGAGGGCAAGCATCTTGATGGTTGGGTGCGCTTCAACAAAATCGCTGATCGATTTGGCTGCCAGCATCATGATGGCGATTGAGATCATGATGGCGATGATCATCACTTCAACATCTTTCGCAAGGCCGACAGCGGTGATGACCGAGTCGAGCGAAAAGACAATGTCGATAACGGCAATCTGCAGCATGGTGATGGCAAACGTGCTTGTGGAACCGCTTTTTTTGCCCTCCTCTTCAGCCCCTTCGAGGCTTTGGTGGATCTCCTGGGTGCTTTTGGCAAGCAAAAAGAGCCCGCCGCCAATCAGGATGAGGTCGCGTCCTGAAACAGCATGATCAAGCAGGGTAAAGAGTCCGGAGGTGAGTCCCATAACCCAGGTTATCGAGAGCAGAAGGGCAATTCTGGTCAGCATGGCGAGCCCAAGTCCGATAATTCTTCCTTTGCCCCGTTGCTTCTCCGGCAGACGCCCCACGATAATCGAAAGAAAGATAATATTATCTATCCCGAGTACAATTTCGAGAGCAGTTAATGTTGCCAGGGCAATCCAGGCTTCAGGCTGTGTAATCCATTCCATCATTGGTGAAAAAAAATAACTGTTTTTGCAAAAATGCAATTCAGAAGGTAATGTAATGAACGGATTGTGCTCAGGCAAAAAATCAGGGTTGGCGCGCCTGATGCTCTTTTTCGTTACATTCCATACTGATCTCTTTTTATGAGAGGCCCGGGAAGTTCAGTGATAATGTTTTGCCATCTCTTTCTACTCTTATGCAGCATGATCAGTGGTTTTCGGAGTTGGCGCTCTTGCGGGAGACCTTTGAGAGCGGCATAACCCGCGATCTGTCGTGGAGGATTTCTCAGCTTCTTGCACTTCAGTCGTTTCTTGTGGAGCGCGAACGCGATATCGCCGCCGCCGTGCATCATGATTTCAGGAAGTCTGCGGCAGAGACCTTTTTGACCGAAACGGGATTCCTGCGAGGAGAAATCCGTTTTGCACTGAAGCATCTCACCTCATGGATGAAGCCTCGCCGGGTTTCTATTCCGCTTATCTATCAGCCCTCAAAAGCCTCTTACTCTCCTGAACCCTATGGCGTTGTTCTCATCATCGGGGCATGGAACTATCCCTTCAATCTCTCCCTTGCGCCCCTCATCAGCGCCATCGCTGCCGGAAACTGCGCGGTGGTCAAGCCCTCGGAACACGCCCCCCGCAGTTCTGCACTCATTGCCGAAGGGGTGGGTCGCTATCTTGACCAGAGTGCGATCAGGGTCGTTACGGGGGGTGCAAAAGAGGCAAAGGCTCTGCTTGATGAGCGGTTTGGTTACATATTTTATACCGGCAGCCCGGAGATTGGTCGGGAGGTGATGCTTGCCGCAGCTCGCCATCTTACTCCGCTTACGCTTGAACTTGGGGGGAAATCTCCCTGTATTGTTGAAGAGAGTGTTGATATCCGAGTGGCGGCGCGCAGGATTGTCTGGGCCAAGTTTTTGAATGCTGGCCAGACCTGCCTTGCGCCTGATTATGTTCTGGTGCATGAGCATCGGGAGGAGGAGTTGCTTCATTTCATGCAGGAGGCCATTACCGACTTTTATGGTCATGAGCCCCGCTTGAGTCGTGATTATCCCCGAATTGTCAACATGGATAACTTCCAGCGGCTCAAAAAGCTGCTTGATGGCTCTTCAGTCTGGTGTGGAGGCCAGAGCGATCAGGGTGAGCGTTATATCGCACCCACCATTCTGCGCGGAGTAGCGCCAGCCTCTCCGCTCATGCAGTTGGAGATTTTCGGCCCCCTTTTGCCTGTCATTGCCTATTCGGATCTTTCAGAAGCACTCGACTTCATTCGTCGCCAGGATGAGCCTCTTGCTATTTATCTTTTTTCTTCTGATCGGGATGTACAGGAACGGGTAGTCGGTAACTCCCGCTCGGGTGGAGTGTGTATTAATGATCTTTTTTTTCAGGCGGCGCATCATCGGCTTCCTTTCGGCGGCCTTGGTAACAGTGGATTCGGAGCTTATCATGGCCGGGCGGGGTTTGACACCTTCTCTTTTCAGCGTAGTGTTCTGCGTCGCTCATTTTTTGTCGATCCAGCCCTTCGCTATCCGCCCTACCGTTGGTGGAAGTTCAGGCTGCTTAAACCCCTTGTCACCTTTTTTCAGTGAAGTTCTCCCTCTCCGGCGGATTTTCCGGGAACCCTTTTTATTCTTGACTCCTTATGAAAAAAATAGCTCTTGCACTCGGGGGAGGAGCCGTTCTTGGCGCAGCTCATGTCGGGGTGCTCAGGGCCTTGGCTGAGCTTGATATCACGGTCTCGATGATCAGCGGCACCAGCATCGGTGCCTTTATTGCTTCGCTCCACGCTTTTGGCAAAAGCTGGGAGGAGATTCGCGATATTGTTTTCGACCTCGACTGGCTTGATATGACCAGTCTGGCGCTTTCGCAGTATGGCCTTCTCTCAAACCGAAAAATCGCTGGAATGGTCGGTGCCCTGCTGGGCGATAAAAATATTGAGGATGCCCTGATTTCTCTTTCCATAGTGGCCACCGATATTGGTACAGGAAAAAAAATTATTCTTGCCAAAGGGGATGTGGCTCTTGCCGTGATGGCAAGCAGTTGTATTCCGGGGCTTTTCAAGCCGGTTGATTGGGCGGGATCGCTGCTTGTTGACGGGATGCTCATGGAAAATGTTCCTGTTTCTCCGCTCTTTGAACGCGGAGCTCCTTCGATTGTCTGTGTCGATCTTTTGGCCCGTCATGCCTTCAAAAAGCCTGCCAATATTATTGACCTTCTGCTTAACGCATTCTACAGTACCATTACCAACATGACGGCATTGCAGACCGGTGTGGTCGATCTCTCTATTTCTCCCGACCTTTCTGAATTCACCCTGATTGATACCGCCCAGATTCCCGATATTATGGAGGCGGGCTATCGGGCAGCCCTTCCTGCGCTGAAAGCATGGCTTGAGCGTGAACCGTCTTGCTTTTAATGTGGTATTTGCCGTAATTGAGGGGAGTCCTTGCTTTTTAAATAATCCTAAAGCCCGTTGACTATGAAAAAAAGATCTGCTTGTTTGAAGTCGGCGTTTTTATCCGGCTTTCTTTTTACCATGTTTGGTTCCGCAAGTGTTTCTCTTGCAGAGCCGGTTCGGTTTCCCTTGAGGGAGTTGCATCGTCCGCCGATTATCAGGCTCCTCCCTGATCTTGCTGTTGAGGATCTCAAAGTGAATAGCGACTGTCAGGTAGTCGTGAAAATCCGTAATAATGGGCCAGGCAGGCTTCCTGATGAAGTGTGGAGTGTTCATACACCCAAAAGTGCCGGCATCTACCTTTCCATAGACGGACGGAAGTGGGGTGGCGCAACGATATGGGGTTTTGACGGTGCAAGGGCTCTGCAGGCGCCCGGGGGTATGGCTGAATATACCAGCAATCTCAAGGTTTCTGCCAACTCAACCATCAAGGCCGAGATTGATCTCTGGAATGTGGTGGCAGAGAGCAACAAAGCCAACAATATTGCAATCAAAACGCTCAGTTGCGGGGTGCTTCCGCCCCTCGCCCTGATTCCTCCGCACAGGGTTATTCCGCCTCTCAGAGTCATTCCCGCAGTCAATGAAGACTGCATTACCTTCAATCCTGAGACGATTGAGGTGAAAGAGTTTGGTGGTAACTGGAAGATTGTTGATGGCAGCCACTGGATGTTTGATTTCGGCAGCAACAAGGCCGAGGCTGAAAAGGCGTTCAGCATTATCCGCTACTACAGGATGAACAGCACCTGCTATGTTGGACGTCCTGATCCGTCGTTTACCTATATGCTCGTTTCAGGCAGTGCTCCTGCTGGAGCTTTTCCTGGTGAGGATTCCATTGCCTTCAATCCGGCGACTATTGAGGTCAAAGAGATCGGTGGACGCTGGAAGATTGTTGATGGCCATCACTTGATGTTTGATTTCGACACGAATAAAGCTGAAGCAGAAACCGCTTTCGCAATCATTAAAAAGTATGGCTTCCGTTATTCATGCTTTGTTGGCAGGCCCGATCCAAGCTTTAGCTATATGAGAAAATAGTGCAGCGTTTATTGCTGCCCTCCCCCGAAGGGCGCGAGGGCAGCAGGTTGTTTTATCCGATAAAACGCATTAATCAGTGAGGAGAAACATATTATGCCTTTACGTAAATTAAGGGAGTTTCTTGACAGCCACGGTGTCAGGTATTTTGTCGTGAGCCACTCTCCGGCCTATACGGCTCAGGAGATAGCCGCCGCCGCTCATGTTCCGGGCAAAGAGCTTGCAAAAACCGTCATTGTCACTCTTGACGGAAAAATGGCTATGGTTGTTTTGCCTGCTTCCCGTCAGCTCGATTTTAAGCTTTTGCGTGCTCTGACCGGAGCAGGGGAGGTGGAGCTTGCCGGAGAAAGAGAATTTGCCGGGCTCTTTCCTGAATGCGAGATTGGTGCCATGCCGCCTTTTGGAAACCTCTATGGTATGGCGGTCTATGTATCAGAAGAGCTTGAAGATGATGACGAAATTGCCTTTAATGCCGGAGCCCATACAGAACTGCTGCGGCTCTCCTATGAAAGTTTCAGGAGGCTTGTTCAACCAAAAGTAGCAAAACTCTCACTTCCGCTGAAGTGATTGAAACGGGGGATGATGGATTTTTCCGGGGAAATGTTACCTTTGGTTCATGCTTGCTGACAGGCCGACAAATTTTTTCAGGACATCGGCTGCGGAAAAGCTGAATCACTATGGCCTTTATATTCTGTCTCTTATGAAGATTGCCTTATACTCGGGGACTTATGTCAGGGACAAGGACGGTGCCGTAAAATCCATCTATCAACTGGTCGCTTCTTTCAGGAAAAAAGGTCACGAGGTGGCCGTTTGGTCTCCTGATGTTTCAGACGGGGATAGCCACAATGGTTTGCGTGTCCACCGGATGCCCTCTGTACCTATTCCGCTTTACCCCGACTACAAACTCGGGTTTTTTACGGATGAAACACGTTTGCAGCTCGAAGCGTTTGCGCCCGACATGGTGCATATTTCGACACCTGATATTATCGGTCGGGCGTTTCTTCTCTATGCCCGAAAAAAAAACATACCGGTTGCTTCGGCGTTTCATACCGATTTTCCCTCTTACTTCAGTTATTATCGTCTTGGGTTTGCGGTAAAACATGCGTGGAAATATCTGGTCTGGTTTTATAATAACTGCGATATTGTTCTGGCTCCGAATGAGAGTGTCCGGTTGAAACTGACGGGTTATGCTATTCGAAACATCGAAATCTGGTCAAGGGGAGTTGACAAGGAGCTTTTTGATCCATTCCGCCGATCTGAAAAACTGCGTTCAAAGTGGAATGCTGCGGGCCGGAGCGTTATTGTCTATGCCGGACGTTTTGTACTCTACAAGGATATTGAGGTTGTCATGAGGGTTTACGATCGCTTTATGCAGGGAGAGTATGCCGACCGGGTACGGTTTGTCATGATCGGCTCCGGTCCTGAAGAGGAGGCGATGCGGCGAAGAATGCCTGAAGCGGTCTTTACCGGTTATCTTACCGGGGAGGAGTTGCCTGAAGCCTATGCCTCCGGAGATATGTTTCTTTTTCCCTCAACAACCGAGGCATTCTGCAATGTTGCCCTCGAAGCTCTTGCGTCAGGTTTGCCTGTCGTTGTTTCTGATGCAGGCGGTTGCCGCGATATTGCTGATCGATCAACCGGTGGAGTTGTCGTTCATGAAGGGAGTGTCTGTGATTTTTATGCCAGATGCGTTGAATTACTTGATAATTCCATTCGTTACAGGGAAATGAGAGCTTCCGGACTTGCATACGCGGAGACGCAGTCATGGTCTTCAGTCAATGGCTGTGTGATTGAGCGGTACCAGAAATTGGTTGATGGTGCAAAAAGCAGGAACGAGGATGGAGTACGAAGTGCTGCCGATGGGTGAAAAGGTTAGGCTTTTGTGTCGATAATGTTGATGGAGGGTTATGAAAGCAGGGATAGTTGGATTGGGGAAAATGGGTTTCAATATGGCAGAGCATCTGCTTGAGTGTGGCCATGATCTTGTGGTTTATGATCTTGCCGAAGAGGCTGTTGCGGCCTTGGCGCTCAAAGGGGCGGTTGCTTCCGCTTCGTTGCGGGAACTGGCGGGTATGCTTGATTCTCCCCGTCTGATCTGGTTGATGGTGCCTGCCGGCGCTCCGGTCGACAGTACGATTGAGCAACTGCTTCCGCTGCTTGAGCGGGGCGATGTCATTGTGGATGGAGGTAATTCACACTACAAGGATTCTGAACGGCGGGCCTTTCGCCTTTGTGAAAAGGGGATACGTTTTCTTGACGCCGGTACAAGCGGTGGCCTTGAAGGGGCTCGGCGTGGCGCCTGCATTATGGTTGGTGGTGAAAAAGCGGCCTATGACCTTATTGAGCCCCTGTTGAGGGTGCTCTGTGTGGAAAAGGGGTATGGTTATATGGGCCGATCCGGATCCGGCCATTTTGCCAAAATGGTGCATAATGGTATTGAGTATGGCATGATGCAGTCAATCGGAGAGGGATTCAATCTGCTTGATGCAAGCGGCTATGATTTTGACCTTGAAGCGCTTTCCCGGGTTTGGAGCAATGGATCGGTGATTCGTGGCTGGTTGATGGAACTGATGGCACAGGCGCTTCAAAAAGATCCGAAGCTCGGTTACCTCAAAGGCTCCATTGCTGATTCAGGAGAGGGGCGCTGGACGGTTGAGGCTGCCCTGCAGCATGAGGTTTCGATTCCGGTGATTGCCGCATCTCTTTTCAGTCGTTACCGTTCACGTTCTGACGAAAATCTCTCTGACCGTGCTGTCGCCGCATTGCGTCATGAGTTCGGAGGGCACGCTTTTGTCGACAAACCATAACCCGTGCAATCATCATGCCACCAAAACCCGATAATTGCACCATTATTATTTTTGGCGCACACAGCGACCTTGCCGCCCGCAAACTTTTTCCATCACTTTATGAGCTTGCCCTCTGGGGCCATCTTCCCGATGAGTACCGTATTGTCGCCGTCGGGCGCTCTGCTCTCTCCCACACCGAGTTCCGTCAAAAGGTGTATGAAAAAATGGCAGCTTTATTCCCTGAAAACGTTCAGGATGAAGCAGCTCTTGCATCATTTTTTGCAAGGCTTTTTTATGTGGGTGTTGACTTTACCCGCAGCGAAGAGTACCATGCCCTCCACAAAGAGATCATGGAGGGAGAAGCAGGGTTGGCCGCCAGTCCGAATATCCTCTTCTATCTTGCAACCCCGCCCGCTCTTGCGCCACTCATTGTCCGGAACCTTGACCATGCAGGACTTGGAGAAAAAGATGGTTTAAAGGGCAGTTGGCGGAAAATTATTGTGGAGAAGCCTTACGGGAGTAACCTGCAGACGGCGCGTGAACTCAACAGGGTCATCGGGGAGGTTTTCCATGAAGAGCGCATTTTCAGGATAGATCACTATCTCGGCAAAGAGACGGTTCAAAATATCATGGTCTTTCGCTTTTCAAACGGAATTTTTGAGCCATTGTGGAACCGTAACAATATTGCCAATGTGGCCATTACCATTGCCGAAAAGTTCGGCATCCGTGACCGCGGCGCCTTTTACGAAGAGGCTGGTCTGCTGCGCGATATCATGCAGAATCACGCGCTTCAGCTTCTCGCATCCGTTGCCATGGAGCCACCGGTTGATTTCTCTGCCGATGCGGTGCGCGATGAAAAAGTCAAGCTTCTCCGTTCAATTCGTCACTTTACTTCACAGAGTGCTGAAGGGACGGTTGTTCTAGGCCAGTATGAGGGATACCGTTCTGAAAAAAATGTTGCCCCCGACTCAACGGTTGAGACTTTTGCCGCAATAAAGTTTTTTGTCGACAACTGGCGATGGAAGGATGTTCCTTTTATGATCAAGGCCGGAAAGAGTCTTGCCGAAACGGTGACCGAAATCGTCATTACCTTCAAGTGTCCTCCCCAGAACTATTTCGGCCCAGCCGAGAGCTGTTGCTATACCGCCAATCAGGTTATCCTCCGCATACAGCCGGAAGAGACCATTGCTATAAAGTTCGGAGCAAAACGTCCGGGTGAAGCGCTTATTACCGATCCCGTCTTCATGAAATTCGATTACAAGACCTCGTTTTCCGAAGCCGGAGCAACACCCTATCACCGCCTGCTGCTTGATGCCATGGCGGGTGATCAGATGAACTTTATCCGCCAGGACAGCGTCGAATACTCGTGGGCGATTATTGATGCCATAAGGGAGGCTGTCGGCACAAAACCGCCGGCAAGCTATCCGGTTCATTCATGGGGGCCTGAATCGGTGGCAGCCATTTACTCATGAGCGGCAAACCAGTATAGCCGTCCACTTTTCGGCTTGACAAGGCTGGCTGGCAGGCCCTTCTCCTCTTCGAGAAAGATTCTTTTTGCCAGTGCGTATTTTTCATGGCCAGTAGTAAAAAAGAGCACATTCCGGGCATGGTTGATAACCGGCAGGGTAAGGGTCAGCCGCATTCCCGGAGGCTTTGCCTGTGGAGCATTAACTGCAATCACCCATCGCGTTCGCTCTTGAAGCGCTTCCGGGTTATCTCTGAACAGTGATGCGGTGTGGCCATCTTCGCCAAGACCAAGCAGAATCAAGTCAAAGAGGGGATAGCCCTCTGGCAGCAAACTCCCCTCGGTTGCAAAAAACGTACGGATGGCCGCTTCATAGCTTCTGGCGGAGCTATCCGTATCACTCTCTTCGGCGGCCATTCTGAACAGGTGATCATCCGCAATGCCGGAGTGCTGCAGCAAGCTCTCTCTGACCATACGGTAATTACTGTCCGGATGATTGAGTGGAACGCATCGCTCATCCCCCTGAAACAGCCAGATGTTCGGAGGAAGAGAGTGGAGGCTCTGCCTGCTTCCCGGGTTGTTGCCGGGCATCGCAAGGTCGTAGCGCTCAAAAATCTCTGATGAAACCCCCTCTGCAAGTTTCTTATAAAGGATTCGTTGAGAGTTTCCTCCTGCAAGTACTATTGAAAAAAAGCCGTGATCAGCTATGGCTCTATAGGCTGTAGCAATAATCAGTGCTGCAGCATGCTCCGTTATTTTTTTGTCGTTGCCGGTGTAAAGGGTTTGCTGAAAATTTGTTAATGTCATAATTAGTTGTGTTTTTCTGTGTGTATTGGCGCAAGGAAAATGGATGAAATGGCCGATAACCTTGCGTTTCTGAAAATTTACACGACCCGACAGGAATCAAAGTTATGTTAAAGAAATATTGCTTATCATAAAAAATTCAAGGGTTGCATGGCTCAACTGTAAAAAAGTCGATAAGTGTTCTCGTTCGGCCATGAGAGGTGATGCAAGGATGGGAGGTACGTCTCGTAAATACAAGCTTATAGAAAAATTTGAGTAACGAAGCAGCCACGAGCTGAACAATTTAACGACTTGTTATATCTATGGGTGGTCACTATGATATAGGCATGGATATTATTAATGTCGAACGAATCAGGACCTCATACCGGCGTTACGGCGATAGATTTCTGGAAAAAATTCTGACAGCCGATGAAATAACACTTTGCCGAAAGAAGGCGGATATGATGCAAAGCGTCGCCGCAAGGTTTGCTGCGAAGGAAGCGATTTCGAAGGCACTCGGCTGTGGTATCAGCAAAAATTTCAACTGGCAGAGTGTAGAGGTTCTCAATGGCCCGCAGGGAAAACCGTTTGTCAGGGTGATCGACAAAAAGTGCCTGATTACTGAGGGATCAATAAAAATCTCCTTGTCTCATGATAAACAATATGCTTCGGCAGTTGTGCTGATCTTCAATAAAAAAGCGTAAATACCGGCTATAATTTTTAGCAGGTTACTTTTTTTATGCAAAATTTACCTCTGTCTCTCTGGTTATTTGTTGTATATCGAATTATATTAAGCACCACAGCAGGTGGGCATGACCTGAAGGGTTCTCTTGATATTTGATGTGTGATTTGAAGCAAATCTGGACTGCTGGTTAATGTTGTTTGCTCTGATAAAATAATGCGTTGGTTATTAGTTGACAAGGTTCTTGAAATGGATCCAGGCAAGAAAGCTCTGGGTGTCAAGTGTTTTTCCCGGTCTGAACTTTTTTTTATGGATCATTTTCCGGGCTATCCTCTTGTTCCGGGTGTTCTCCAGATTGAGATGATAGCGCAGCTTGGCGGGAAATGCATCATGTCCGCTAATCCGGGATTTCTTCCTGTGCTAACATCAGTTAAAAATGCTAAATTTCGAAAAGCAATTGAACCGGGCGATAAAGCACTTATTCATGTGGACGTTACATTGCGCAAGGCTTATTCCATAGCCTCCGGCTGGATTGAGGTCGAAGGGAAGAGCGTTGCAAGTGCTCAAGTGATGTACGGGCACGTTCCTGTTCTTGCAGAACAAATTACTGATTCTTTTCTGGGGAATTCTTGTGGCAAAGGCACTCTTTCGGGAGGGATATGAGTAGTATCCTGTCAAGCAGTATTCTTGTACCCGGTACTGAAACATGTGTAATGCCCTATAGCAATGAGTATTACGGGGAGCAACTGATTCTTCCCCGAACAAAAAAGCTTCCGCTTGAAGAGCGTGAAGCTGCCCTTCCCGATCGAAAAGTCTACCGCTCCATGAGTAGATCCGCTATTCTGCTTTCACTGACATGCCTGAAACTTCAGTCGCAAATACAGCAATTCCTTGATATTTCGCCCTTCAGTGCAGGAATATATTGTGCTGTTGAGAATGGGCCGGTCGATTTAAAATCAACAAGGGAAATGCTGGATGTTTCAAGATCAGATTTTGCTGAACAGTACCGGAAGTCTCATAATCCAAAAATGTTTCTCATGCAACTTCCGAATCTTGCCGCGGCACAGATGGGAATATTTTTAGGGATCATGGGGCCGATGAACGTCTTCAACAGTTCAACATGGGGCAGTATTCACGCACTTGAACAGGCGGAAGATGATCTGGGCAATGGACGTATATCTGTAGCACTTGTTTGCAGCGCATTCAGTTTTGAGAATCCGCTTCTCCTTGAAAGGATAAGAAAGCATGATCTGCATGATCGGGTTTTATGCGAAGGAGCGGCGGCAATGCTGTTGACAGCCGACGGAAACAGATCTGACTGGTGTGCGATGAATTATGATATGACGGAGTCGTATTACGGTATAAGCCACCAGATTATTACTCAAACTATAAAAAAGGGGGCGTAATGTTGTCGGAAAAAGAGCTATACGAAAAACTTGAGGAAGCGGTACGCACGGTATTGAATACCGAACCGGGTGAAATCCGCAAAGAGAGCATGTTCAAGGCTGATCTCAAAGCAGAAAGCATTGATTATCTTGACATCAGTTATGAAATCGAACAAAGGACAGGAATAGAGCTTGATTTTACTGAAGCTTTGCAATACATCACGGAAAAGAAGGGGGATGATATCACGGATATATCTGTTCAGGATATGATGGATTATATGACGCTTGTTATCCGTCAAAAAGAAGAGAAGTCGTGACGCATGATGTTGTTGTAACAGAAATCGGTATTGTTTCACCACTTGGCGGCTCAATATCTGAATTTGAAACGCGCATGTTTGCCGGCGATTCTGGTATCATAGATATACGTGGATTGCTTGTGGATAAAAATTTCCCCGTACCGTTCGGTGGGGTCATAGATGACTCAAAAATTCCTTCAGCAGAGGAAATGGGACTCAATCCCGGAGCTCTTTCAAATGGAGGCCGCTATTCACTATTTGCGCTGCAGCAGATTTTTGATCGACTTCCTGAAGGAATACTGATTGACGGAATTGTTCAGGCGACTCCAGCGGGTATTTATTTTGATATCGTCCGTGAGTCATTAAAAAAATATGACCCCGAAACGTTCGTATGGAATGAGCTTCGGGCCGAATGGATCGTCGAGATTATTGCCGCTCGTTTAAACAAAAGAGGTAACGGAGCGATTGGTCCAGCAAATATGATCACGATCAACACTGCTTGTGCGGCAGGAAGTCAGGCTATCGGAATGGCATATAATTTCCTGAAGTCGGGCCGTATGAAAAGATGCCTTGTTTCTGCCGTTGATGCTGGAGCATGGGAAAGTCAGCTAATGAATTTCCATCTTCTGCATACTCTCACAACAGAAGCAGTCCCTGCACATAAAGCAAGCAGACCGTTTTCAAAAAACCGTGCCGGTTTCGTGAAAAGTGAAGCTGCGGCAACACTTCTTCTTGAAACAAGAGCCGCTGCTGAAGAAAGAAATGCTGAAATACTGGCTCAGGTTTGCGGTTATGCATTTAATTCCGATGCCTATCGGGTGACGGACGGTCGGGAAGACAATCTCTGTGTGGTCAGGGCGATGAATGATGCTCTTGCAGATGCTGGTATTGAAAAGAATAAAATTGACTATATCAATGCCCACGGGACTTCCACATTACTGAATGACCGTCTTGAAACTCAGGCGATCAAGAAGGTGTTTGGTGATATGGCTTACCATATTCCTGTCAGTTCGCTGAAATCACAAATTGGCCACTCAACGGTCGCCGCAGGGACGGTGGAGGCGATAGCGTGCATTTTGATGTTGCAACGCCAGAAAGTCGCTCCAACGATCAATCTTGATGAGTCTGATTCCGATTGTGATCTTGATTATGTTGCAGAGGGAAGTCGTGATGTTGCAGTTGATTACATACTCAGTAACAGTTTTGGTTTTGGTGGCCAGAACGCATGTCTTGTCTTAAAAAAGGAAAAATGCTGATGGAAAAACGTCTTGCCTTGATCACAGGAGGCACTTCCGGCATAGGACTGGGAACAGCGAAAGCTCTTGCAGGAAAATTTGATCTTGCTCTGGCATATGCCGAAAACCATGAAAAAGCTTTTGACGCAGCAGCTCAATTAAACGATTGCGGCAGCGAGGTTAAGATTTTTGTCTGTAAACTGGATGGATATCAATCAGCAAAACAACTCTATGACAGGGTTGTGGCGGATTTTGGTCGTCAGCCTGAAATACTTGTTAATTCTGCCGGACGGATAATGGACGGTTTTTTTTTACAGACAGATTTCTCGATTCAGGAAAAGCTTATACAGGAACATCTTGTCGTTTCCATGGCAATGTGTCAGCTTGCACTGAAATCCATGTATGGAAAACGGTATGGACGGATCGTCAATCTCAGCTCTATCAGTGCTATCTATGCCAAAAGGAGCCAGGTCAGCTATGCTGCGGCCAAAGCAGGGATCATAGGGTTTACCAAGGCGCTTGCTCTCGAAGTTGCCCATCGGGGCATTACGGTCAATACCGTTGCTCCGGGGCTCATCCGGACACCAATGACATCAGGGATTATTAACTATCTGGAAAAAGCTTCGCCTCGTGAAATCAGCCGTCACATTCCAGCAGGATATATCGGTGAACCGGAGGATGTTGGGTCGCTTATTGCCTTTTTATGTTCTGATGCTGCCCGTTATATAACAGGATCGGTTATCACTGTTGATGGTGGCAGGTCTCTGGGAGATACGGGAACATGAAACGGCTTGATAACAGGATTGCGGTTGTTACCGGAGGAACCAGGGGCATTGGCAGAGCCATTTCATTGGCTCTTGCTGAAAGTGGAGCAAAGGTGTTTGCTCTCTATGCAAGAAGCCGGAAAAGCGCTGAAGCTCTCGAAAAGGAGGCAAGTGAAAAAGGGCTGAGCATTACAACGTTCAGGGGTGATCTCACGCATGAAGTAAGTTTCAATCAGTTGGCAGGAGTGATTCATGAAGCCTGCGATCATATTGATATTCTTGTGCATTCGGCTGCAAGTGGAGTGCATCGCAAAGCGATGGAACTTTCAGATAAACAGTTGAAGTGGACTTTTGAAATCAACTTTTTTGCTGTTCACCGCTTAACGCTCGAGCTTATCGGAAAAATGAGCAGAGGGAGCCGTATTATCGGTATAACCTCTCCAGGTGGCACACACGTCATCCCCAGTTATGCCGCTGTAGGCTCAACCAAAGGCGCAATGGAATCTCTGTTTCGGCACTACGCCTTTGAACTCGCTCCCCAAGGAATTATGGTGAACCTGGTTTGCCCGGGACTTGTTATGACTGATGCGGCAAAAGCATTGCCAGAGCTCGACAGGCTGTTACAGATGACGCAGGAGTACACTCCTTCAGGAAAACTGACAAGCCCTGAAGATGTGGCTGAAGTAGTCAGGTTTCTTGCGTCTGATGCCGGAGCCCAGATTGTCGGACAGACTATCGTGATTGATGGAGGCAAGGCTTTACTCGCATGATTTGACCTGTACAGCAAAAGTGAGAAATTGACGGGTTGGATGATCGGACAGTACGATTGGTCATGATATCAGGGAAGAATGGGCTGTTATTGTATGAAAAAGGAGTTACCCACTCAACATGAATGATCGAGTAATTGCAAAACTGGTAGATGTTTCAAAATATTACGGCAGTGGCGAAGGTCGTGTAACTGCTCTGAGCAGTATCAATCTCACCCTGTTAAGGGGCGATTGTGTTGTACTTGTCGGTCTTTCTGGCAGCGGTAAATCAACACTGCTGCATTTGCTTGGATGTATCGACAAGCAGGATGAAGGTCAAATCATTATTGATGGTATCGACACATCATTGAAGAGTCTCGAACAGTTGGCATTTCTGCGGCTGGAAAAAATCGGATTTGTTTTTCAGTCATTCAATCTGATTCCTGTGCTGACAGCCTATGAAAATATCGAACTTCCCCTTCTGTTCAAGGGCTATAAAAAAAATAGTATCAAAGAACGGGTAGATGATGTGCTTGAAGAATTCGGGCTTCATGAGAGGAAACATCACTATCCTCGGCAGATGTCCGGCGGGCAGCAGCAACGGGTTGCAATTGCAAGAGCACTGGTTACCCAGCCGTCACTGATCCTGGCCGATGAACCAACCGCCAATCTTGACAGTCAAACCGGTGCTGGAATTCTCGATTTGCTGATTGACCTTAATATGAAAAAAAATATTACCATCGTACTTTCTTCACATGATTCTGTCGTACTGGACAAGATTAAAACTGTTGTTCATATCCGGGATGGCAGGATTGTTCATACGAATATCTCCACCTGCTGATATTTTCAGGAAATTTTTTCGAGATTTTGCTCTTTTTAATTTATGGTCGCGTATTGCTGGATTTTTTTCATGACTTTTTACAAAAAGAAGGGATAGCAAAGATTATTATGGCTATGATCCAGGACGTTGATACGGTAATAACTGATTTTCATTCAGTACGTTTATTGCAGACAGTATCCCAAGAGCAGAGTTGCAGGTTGCTCATCAAGGGAATGGTCAAAGCAATTGCTGTAAAGACCGGCAAAACGTCCGGCAAAGATATTGAGAAAATTCATAAAAAAGTGCAATCAAAGTTTAACTTTTATGCGCTTTCAGGCGACACAGTAAAGCAACGTTATATGGCGATCTGGCCTGAACATTATAAATATGAAGAAGAATTAAGCCTTGTTGAAGATGGATGTTTTGTCAAATACGATACGGCATTTCCAATGTATGAAGAACTGGCGAAACGACATACCAATCCAGATGGAGTCGGGCTGAGTGAAAGAATGGATTTTTACCGTATTATAGCAGAAAAACATATTCGGCATCTTTATGCTGATAAACATGCCGAACAACCTGATCATATTATTCATGTAACATCTACAGGCTATGTTGAGCCCAACCCGGTAGATGTTATCATGTCAGAAAACAAGTGGTATGACGTTCCGGTCACAAATTTTTACAACAGAGCCTGCAATGCTTCCATATCTGCAATACGTACGGCAAATGCATTGATGCGTTCATCTTTTCTCGGCGGTTATGAAAAACCGAAAAAACGGGTTGATCTTGTACATTCCGAGCTCTTTAGCATACACATAAAAATATCTGATGATCATCCTGTAAATATTGGTTTGATGAGTAGCTACAGTGACAGTTTTCTGCGATATTCTATCCGTAGATATGCTGATGTTCGTGAAAACGGGATGGGTTCACTTAAAATTATTGCTTTCAGGCACATGATAATTCCTGAGTCAACTCATATTGCCGTATGGAAGGTTTCCAGTCCTGTATTTGATTATAAAATTGATCCATTAAAATATTTGAAGCTGATAAGGAGTAATGTTCGTGATTTTGTGCACTGCTTTTTCAGAGAAATCGGTATTGAATTTACAAAAATCAAAAATAAGCTGCTTTTTGCTATCCAGGCTCCAAGCCTGCTTGTTTTGAAACAGATAGGAAAAGAGCTGGAGTTGTCCGAAGAGCAATTGGCATTCAGCAAAAACGTGCTTTATGAAAATGGTTACCTTTCATCGGGTGCAATTCCATTCATGTGCAAGCATATTATTGAGTCTTCGCAGATATCATCAGGGCAGCAAGTGTTGTGTATCGGACACGCTTTAGGTCTGACCATTTCTGGGATGTTGCTTGAAAAAACCTGATTGTCAAAATGACGTTTTGAATCCATGAGTATTGTATGAACAGTCTGAAACTTGCAGGTATTGCTGTCCGAAATCTGTTGCGAAACAGTCGAAGGACCTTGATTACCGTCCTTGTTTCTTCTGCAGGTTTTGCAGCGCTTGCCATCGTTGCCGGATACATGGATTTTACTTTTTTCGGTCTTCAGGAAATGACGATTTGCCGGGGATTTACGTCAAGCGGCGGTACCGGTCATATCCAGATTTTCAGGAAAGAGGCACTGCAAAAAGAGGAGCATTATCCTTTGGAATATGGCATCGCAGATAGTGAAAAACTTCAGCAAGCAGTCAAATTAAACAAAAGTGTTATTGCAACCATGCCCAGAATAGAATTCAATGGGCTTATATCCAATGGAGAAAAGTCTATTTCATTTCTTGGTACAGGGGTTGACCCGAAAAAAGAAACTGAGCTGATTCATTACTGGAATGCTTTGGAAAAACTCTCATCCAGAAAATTAATGGATGATTCTGTTTATAAAAAACTTGAAACGACCTCTTCCAACGGGGTGCTTCTTGGGGAAGGGATGGCCAAAGCCATGAATGCTCATGTAGGCTCCAGTCTCATGCTGATGGGTACCACAGTTGACGGCGCTGTCAATGCAGTGGATGTTACCGTTGCAGGAGTTGTGCGCAGTTCTATGAAATCTATTGATCGCTATTATCTGGTAACCAGTTTAGAAACGGCACAAAGCCTTATGCAGACTGGCAAAGTTTCCAAAATTGTAGTAGTTCTTGATAAAACAAGCAATACCGATATCGTCAGACCTCTTGTTTTTGCAAAAATCAATGCATCCGGTAATAATCCTGAATTTTCAGTTATAGCATGGGATCAACTGGCAGAATATTACCATTCAATCAGGGATGCATACCGTATTATTTTCAGCTTTATCGGAATTATTGTAGTTGTGATTGTGTTCCTCAGTACCACGAATACCATGCTTATGGCGACCATGGAACGGGTGAGAGAGATTGGAACGATGAAGGCCATCGGTATATCAAATCTTTGGATTTCCTTTCTGTTTTTGTATGAGGGCTTTTTTATAGGGTTGATGAGCATTTGTGGCGGCATGGCTCTTAAAATTATTTTTTCAAGCATTATCAACAATTCCGGGTTCAAAATGCCACCACCACCCGGTATGTCTTCTTCCTATCTGCTGAAAATATTTTTTGCTGCGGATTTTCTTCCATGGATTTCACTTCTGATACTGTTCTCTACAACATGCTCGGGATTGCTGACCCTTTTTAAAATCAGAAAACTTTCAATTGTCAACTCGTTAACGCATGTATGAATTATTTATTAAACTCATAAGTCCTGTTTTTCTGCTTGTCATGATTGTATCTGGTTCTGTTTGCTTTGCGGCAAACACTTCAGGCTTCAGTGTCCCGGATAGAAGAAGAGATGCCGCAGAAAATAGTGTTACAGCAGAAGAAATCCTGAAAAAAGCAGACGAAGCCAGAGCGCCATGGCCGGATTTTACCATGACGGCGACACTTTCAGTTGAGAGACCAGCAGAACAGGCGCCTGATATTTTCAGGGTGTTTCTCAAAAATCATAGTCAAACACTGGTAAGTTATATAGAGCCACTGAAACAAAGAGGTAATATGCTCCTGATGCGGGATGACAACCTCTGGTATTACGTTAACAAGACGCATCGTCCAATACGGATAACTCCTGTTCAGAAGTTATCAGGCGGAGCATCTTATGGTGATATTACAAAACTTGACTGGTCAAAAGATTATTTAGCTATTATTGGTGGCGAGAGCCTGGTTCGCGTGAAGGAAGAGCGCTTCGATGCATGGTTTCTCAAGCTTACAGCTCGATCGAAAAGCGCAACCTACCATACAATTGATCTTTATGTTGAAAAAGGAACTTACTATCCGAGAAAAGCCGTAGTTTATCTGCAATCAGGTAAAAAAATGAAAACGATGTATTTCACAGCTTATACAAAAAATGCCGGCAAAATCATGAACACCAAAATAGATTTTATTGATCATCTTGCATCAGACAAGGAAACATCGCTGATTTTCAGTAAAGTTATTGTAAAAAAAATACCAGATAGTTTTTTCCTTCCAGCAAGTCTGCCTTCCCTTTACAGTGAGGTTGTCTATTAATCAACAATGTACCTGATAATGAACATGTATACAGTCTTAATCAAGCTTGGCCTCCGGACAAAAGAATATTTTAGTCATCCCCATAAGATCATTTTCTTTGTCAGTCTCTTTTTTCTTGCAGCGACACAATCATCTCTTTTTGCAGAAGAGAAAGCCGATTCAAGCCTCTCTTCCTTTTCCGGCTCATTGCGGCTGTCCGGGGAAGGAGAATACATAAACCTGAGCGATTCAATGCTCAATCCATCCAATATTCTGGAGAGAGCGGATAAGCGGGCGGAAGCCTTTGTACTTGGAAGTGCTTTATACAAGGGATTTGGTGGTATCTTTGAATCGGAAATGCGTTTCAGTTACCAATACACTTCAGGAAGATCAGACGCCTGGTTTGAAAAATCATTCTCAAAAGCACAGGTCAACCAATTGTATTATCAGAAAAAATCAGAAAATATTTCATTATTGCTCGGCAGAAAAAAAATTCGCTGGGGGGTAGGTTATTCTTATAGTCCGACAGACCTTATTTCGCAACTGAAAAACCCGGAAGATCCGCAAGATCGTTTAAGCCTGGTTAAGGGGGCGGATTTGTTTCAAGCCTCTTTCAATAATGAAAATAATCAGATAGATCTGGCATACGTGCCTGAAATTGAGTGGAACTCTGATGGCTTGGTTATCAGAAACAACAGATTTGCAATGAGATGGTACCGGTTCATGGATCCATTTGATTTGTCTCTTGTCGGTACTGTTGATGATGACGGTAAATGGGCGGCAGGCATGAATACCTCTGTGACATATGGCAACGCACTTGAGCTTCATGCCGAATATCTTTATACTTCATCAAATCATAAAGCATATCCCAATACAAATCTCGATCCATCAAGCTTTGTTATGCCCTATTACTTGTATCGCAGTGGAGGGGTTCATGATGTAGTGCTTGGCGGTCAGTACACTTTTGAAAACAACATGAATCTTACACTTGAATACCTTTATCGAAGTTCAGGCTATTCAAACGACATCTTCAAATCTTACGTGAACCATATTTCATACCTTAATGACCAGTATTTATTGCTGTCAAATCCTGTTTTTTCACTTGCAGGGCTGAATGAATCGGCAATGAATTTCAATATGCCACTCAGGAACCACTACCTCTTTACCCGACTGTATCATCCCGATGTAATTCAATCAATTTCCCTTGAAGTTTACAGCTATCTCAGCCTTGGTGATGGCAGTGGTTTTTTTGTTTTTATGCCAAAATATGAAAAAGAAAAAAACTATGAAGTATATCTTAGATTGAAAAAGTTCTGGGGAAAAAGAAATAGTGAATTTGGTCTTGTTCCGGATGATTTCAGTGCAATTGTGGGCTTTTCATATTTTTTGGGTAACTGATAAACGTTTATACACCAGATCACATGGTTTGAACATATTTATCCTGACTCTTATACAGGCGGGTGTACTATGCTTTTCTGGTATTTTGTAAAGCACAAGACGAATAATCACTGATGCCAAAAAATAATTATACCATATTTCATACAAAGAAATCTTATGAGGATATATCACACGCTTTTTATTTAACAATCCTTGATCGTCTTGATATAGGCCCATCTGTTCAAGTAAACATCCATTCAAAGCCTGAACAGGTTATACCTCATGCTCGTCTTCGGCATCTGCTTCAATGCAATGCAGCCATGTCAGCCTTGCTTCCCGGTATGTCAAACAGAATCGCGCTTGGTGATCAGGAGAATATTCCATTTTCAATAACGTCATCAGCTCTTGTTGTCCTCTCGCCTGTTCTGCTTGAAGATTCTGAGGCAGCCGCAGCCATTGCACGATGGGCTATTGAAGCATCATTTATTCGATCTGCAGTTCCTCATGTCCGAACATCACATCTTTGTTATCTTTTAAAGCATGGGGCGAAATTGATCGCAATGTTGCCATCTCGATCGCGCAAACTGGTTGAAGAGATATTGCCTCCGGCGTTTCTTGAGGAGAACAAAAAATGTATTGAGAGGCCTGATCACGAGCTTTTGCAATGGCAAGCAAGCCTTGTTGATGGAGCAGTTGTTGATGAGTACTCTCAATCATCAGTAGGATTCGGCGAACTTGAAACCCCGCTGGAGATGCTTCTCATTTCTGGAGGAGATAGCCGATTATGTCTTGACAAGACGACAAGCAAGAACGTTTATGGAGTGCCGCCACGACCACGACCAGAGGCTATTCACTTTTCCTCTTCTACCGCTTCGGCAATCAGCGATTATGGTTTTTTTTACTGTGATCTTTTTCGTCGTGATCTTTTAGCCGCATATATAAACGATGATTTTTCTGTTGAGCAATTGCGAAAAAAAGTATCGGATGCAATTGGATCTGAAATTCTGGTTCTTCTAAATTTAGGGCCTGAAGATGCGGATATAGCCATTACACCATCAGGAACGGATACCGAGTTGCTGGCGGTACTGGTTTCCCGAAGTGGTGCACGAAAACGCCCTCTGTGTAATATCTTGATTGCGCCAGAAGAATCTGGCCAAGGGGTACTGTTAGCTGGTAGTGGTTGTTATTTTGACGACAATTCTCGAGCAAATGTACCAATCACAAAAGGAGTGCCTGTCTGGCCTGAAGGGCCCATTCCATTGCATAAAATTCAGATCAGGGATGAAAACGCTTTACCTCGATCAATGTCGGATATAGACGCCGATTTTTTAAAGACAGCATCTATTGCAATTGATAATGGATATCATGTTCTTGTGCATCTCCTGCTGGCTTCAAAGACGGGCCTGAGTGCGCCGAGCCTCAGCGCAATTGAGCTGTTGGTGACGAGAATGCCTGGACGTGTTGATGTCGTCGTTGATGCCTGCCAGATGCGAACGCCATTCAGGGAATTAGGGGGTCTTGTAAGGAAAGGGTGGATGGTTCAAATTTCCGGATCAAAGTTTCTTACTGGCCCTCCGTTTTCCGGGGCGCTTGTTGTTCCTGCGTCAATGCAACAAAGAGCAACTGCTGTGGGGGAAGCCCTTGTGCAGGCCCCTGGAATTGGGCATGCTTCAGACTGGACATGTCGCTGGTCTTCACACATGCCTGTTTCCGGATCATCGAGTGCTGGATTTGGGCCGCTTTTCCGCTGGCTGCCTGCACTTCTTGAGGCCCGGTTATTATCCTCGTTATCAAATAACTTCCGGCGAGAAGCCTTTTACCGTTTTCGAACAGCCCTCACACAATTTATTTCACAAAGCAAGTTCATAAAAATTGTTGAGACCGGGGGGATTTATCCTGAAGACGATACAGATGCACTTTCGCGTTTGACAATCACATCCTTTCAGGTGCTGGGCCTGCAAAATGACGGATCACTGTTGCCTTTAAATGCAGCATCTTGCAGAAAACTTTTTGAGTATCTCAACAAAGATGTCAGTGACGAAATACTTTTACCTGATGAAGCGACCAAAATCCTGGCCCGTCAGGAGGCCCACCTTGGGCAACCGGTTACTCTCAGTAAAGCAGACGGGCAGATTACCGCATTACGCATGGTAATTGGGGCCCGTTTTTTCAATATTCTTGGCAAGGTTGATCAGGGGTCATTTGAAGCTGCATTGGTATCAGAAATCTCTGATGCAAAACGTGCTATAAAAAAAATAGAGTTACTGGCCGCTTATTGGCCCTGTTTTGAAAAAAAAGAAAATCCTTCGTGATCTCATGGATAATCGCCCTGTAGAGAATTACATGCCATCCCCCCTGGATCCAGCAGATTGGGGTGATTTTCGAAAGCACGCTCATCGTTTGCTTGATACTTGCATTGATCACCTCAGTGAAGCACGTGATCACCCATGGTGCCATCCTGTTGATGCTGATTGCGATGCGGTGATGTTAGGTTCAGCCACTGAAGGTGTCGGCTATGCAGAGGTGGTCGATGAACTTGCTCGCAATATTCTGCCTTTTGGTACCGGTAATACCCATCCCCGCTTTTTTGGCTGGGTGCATGGCAGTGGTCTTGCCAGTGGAATCCTTTCTGAAATCGTAGCTGCTACGATGAACAGTAATTGTGGCGGTCGTGATCATGGAGCGGTCTATGTTGAACGGGAAGTCATGGATTGGTGTCGTCGCTGTTTCGGTTTTCCGGAAGGGGCCAGCGGCCTTCTCGTTTCAGGGACATCCCAGGCAACCATAATTGCTTTTGCTGTTGCTCGCACCAAAGTTCTTGGGATCGAATCTCGTTACACTGGCATTCAGGAATTTCCAAAATTGGCTGCGTATGCTGCTTCGGGAGTACACAGTTCAACGAGCAAAGCTCTTGAACTGTTGGGGTTGGGGGCAGCCTCACTCAGAACTATTCCGCTTGATTCTGATGGCGGTATTGACATTCAGCATCTCAAACAGGTCGTCGCCAGAGATCGAACTGTCGGAATACAACCATTCTGTGTAATCGGTACCGCAGGATCAGTGGAATCAGGTTTTTTCGATGACCTGGAAGCACTTGCTGATTTCTGCGCGATAGAGAATATATGGTTTCATGTTGATGGGGCATTTGGTGCCTGGGCAAGACTTGCAGAATCACCGTGGAAGGAATTAGCCAAGGGTATAGAGCGTGCTGACTCGCTTGCTTTCGATTTTCATAAATGGATGTATGTACAATACGACTGCGGTGCGGTTCTCATTCGTGATGGTCGGGTACATCGTGAGACATTTGCTACCAGACCAGCTTATCTTGCAGGCCAGAAACAAGGCCTGGGAGGTGGTGACCCTTGGTATTGTGATTACGGAACTGATTTGTCGAGAAGTTTCAGAGCACTGAAGGTTTGGTGCGCCTTGCGGACATACGGCAGTATTGCACTCGGAAAGGCAATAACTAGAAACTGTGAATTAGCCTCTCACATGGAGGCTCTTGTCAACGACTCACTCTTGCTCAGAATGGAAGCCCCGGTTCGTTTAAATGTTTGTTGTTTCAATGCAGCACCATTTGGTTGGGATGCATTGTTACAAGGTACTCTCAATGCAACGATTGTGCAGCAACTCCAATTATCAGGAGATGTTGTTTTCTCGACCACCGAGCTTGGTGGCCGAACGGTGATTCGGGCAGCCATTGTCAACCATAGAACATGTAATGCTGATATAGAGTATGCAATATCATCTGTTCTTCAGGCAAGAAATACTCAAATGGATAATCATGATTTTATAAAATAAGAACTGAATTTTCGATCTGGACTGTCCGTCTTCTGGTTCAATAATTCCAAAATGGTTGCTGCCATGGCCACTTTTTCTATGGATGTTCTGATTTTAGTTGGTGTATATAGGTCTCTTTTGTAACTTGGCGTTATAATTTAAGCAAGTTGTGCACTCTTCTGCGGGGCGATTCGTTACGCTCTGTAAAGGTATTCCCATTCTTTCTGCCGATGGTTGTTGCTTTCAGCGAAACGTTTAAATGTGGAGATAGCTCTTATGGCAGCCTTTGATTTCGGGGTAAAAGTTGATCCGCAGGTGTTTGATCGTCAGTTCAATGCCTCTTATAGCCTCAATGTGCAGGAGTGTATAAAGCGCGGGTTTGAGATGTTCAAGGAGCATGTCGGTGAGTTTATCGGCTTTACGCTTATTATCTTTGTGGCATCTGCTGCAAGCTCAAAACTTGCTTTTGCAGGTTCGTTTCTTTTCTCTGCGGTTCTTGCATCGCTCTCTGCAGGATATGGTATTGCGACCTTCAGGCTGCTGAGCGCGCAGACGCTTGAGTTTGCCGATTTTTTCAAGGGGTTTAACTATTTTCTTCCTCTTTTTCTTGCCAGTCTTGCTGGCGGTTTTTTAGTAGGCATCGGTTTTTTGCTGCTCATCATTCCGGCAATCTATCTTGCTGTTTCCTATATGTTTACTACCTTCCTTATTATTGATTACCGCATGGATTTCTGGCAGGCTCTGGAGACCAGCCGCAAAATCATTACCAAAAACTGGTTTGCGTTTTTTGGATTTTCTTTTGTCCTTTTTTTTATAAACATCCTTGGCTGTCTTGCCTTGGGCGCAGGTCTTCTGGTTACCATTCCGGTTACGGCCTGTGCGACGGCAGTTGCCTACAGGGATATAGTCGGCTTGTACTCGACTGAGTGGTAGAGTGCTTACGGGTTAAATTGTTCAGGCTTGGTTGTGAAGACGGGGTGAGCGCAAATCGTCATGATGATGGCTCATAACCGTAAAACCAAAAAAAAACAAATTGATCAATTTCCAGTATCTTGATTTAACTTTTAAACAGCAAACTTATGTCAGAAAATGAAAACAACGGTGCCGGGCAAAAAGCTCAGGCAAAGTCAGATCTGAAGGGAATTTTGTCGCAGTTCGAAGGTATTCTTGATGAGTACATGGTGCAAAAAGCACCATTTGCCCTGCCGCAAGAGGTTAAAGAATTTATTGCCAAGGTTTCGCCATATCTGATAATTGTATTTGCGGTTATGGCGTTACCGATTATTTTTGCTGCTGTGGGCCTTACGGCCTTTCTTTCTCCATTTGCGATGATGGGAGGTTATGGATATGGTTACGGATTTGCATGGGGGTTTGGTGCAATTGTCGGACTTGCTGTTGCCGTTATCACGATGATCATGGAAGTGATGGCCGTGCCGGGATTATTCAAACGCACTGCAGGTGCCTGGAGATTGCTTTTTTATGCAAGCATTGTCAGTTTGATTGGAACGATTCTCTCTCTCAGTGGTATCATCGGCGGAATCATCGGCGCAATTATTGGTTGGTATATTTTGTTCCAGGTGAAAGAATTGTACACGAATTAACAACAGAACCCCGTAGGGGCACGCCACGGCGTGCCCCTACGGGGTCAACCGTCTTCCACAGCAATAGATTCCGTAATACATGTAGAGTTACGGAAGAATACCTGACAGTAATGAAAAATGTATCAATGAAGACGAAGCTGATTTTTTGCACTCTCTGGTTACTTGCCGGAGTTGCGGCTTTATCCCTGACGGCGCGTGCTGAAGAGAGCCAGATTGTGGTTTCAGCATCGGGTAAGGTGTCGGTAAAGCCCGACATGGCAGAGTTCGGTGTTGTACTGCAATCGAATGCAAAAAGTGCGGAGAGGGCTGCCGCCGAGACCGCCGAGAAGTATCACCGTGTGCAGGCGGCACTCCGCACGGCAGCGGTTCCCCTTGAAGATGCTCCTACGGCCAGCTATACGGTTTCTCCCGACTGGGAGTGGGATCAGTCACAGGGGAAGAGCTTGCTGAAGGGGTATACTGCCCGTCATGCCATCATGGTGCATGTTCGAACTCTTGGGTTAATAGGCCGGGCCATTGATGCCGCAGTGCAGGCCGGGGCTGATGAGGTACAAAGCATTACGTTTTCATCGAGCCGTTTCGACGAGCTTCGTCAGCAGGCGCTTGCTGCTGCGGTTGGCAATGCCCGAAAGGATGGCTCTATCATGGCTCAGGCGGCCGGCGGACGTCTGGGCCAGTTGCTTGAGGCCAGCGTCACTCAGCCACAGTATGGCGGCAGGCCGGCTATGGAGATGATGGCATTGAAGGCGGCTCCCGCGCCTACTGAAATTGCCCCTTCTGAGCAGGATATTGTGGTCATGGTCACTTCACGCTGGCGTTTTATCGCTCTGCCTGCCGTCAGGTAGTGCACTCAGACGGTTTTTCGCAGTCCCTCATCTCTTCATACTGTTTTTGCCGAAGGTATTACCATTGTGGCATGGGTTTCAGTGCCCCTCGGAGCCTTTTTCGGGAGGGTCAGAATCTCTCGCAGGTAATCAGCCGGTTTGACCATTCAAAAAAAAAAATTATCTTTGTTTGCTTTATTATGATTATGATCGCCAATCCTCTTTACTGCAGGAGTTGGTAACGTTTATTTATTGTTATGTATTTTGCCGGTTTAGCGTTTTTTGTGTGCGCCGGTTTAACTTTGTATGCAGTTGCTTATGATTCGATTGATGACGGTATTTGCTTTGTTGATTATGTTTGCGTTTCCGGTAAACGGACACCCGATGTCTTTTGACATAAATCCTTTTAAAAAAAATAGTTCCGTATTTTCCCGATTTCCTGGACTGAGCGGCAGGATCAGTTCTAAGGTGCTCGCTATGGCTATTGAGGGATATCATACACTCAAAGAGCAGGGAAAGGTAAACCGTGATGGAATTTTAACGGTTATCGATTTCAACAGGCCTTCAGTTGATGAGCGCCTTTTTGTTATTGACGTCAACCGGGGCCAGTTGCTTTATTCCGCACTTGTTGCGCATGGCAGGAACAGCGGCGATAATTATGCCGAGAGCTTTTCCAATGTTCCGGGTTCCTCTCAGAGCAGCCTTGGTTTTTACACAACAGGCGAAACTTATGATGGTAAAAATGGTTATTCGCTCAGGCTGCAGGGTCTGGAGAGTGGGATTAACGACAATGCCGAAACAAGAAGCATTGTCATCCATGGTGCGAATTACGTTTCCTACGATTTTATAAGAAAGCATGGGCGTCTTGGCAGAAGTGAGGGTTGTCCTGCCCTCTCGTTAGATACGTTTCAGCAGGTTATCGATCTTATCAAAGGGGGCAGTTGCCTCTTTATTTATCATGATGGCAGGGACTACGCCACCAAATCGACCCTTTTTGCACCTGATTTTGCCCGGCGACAGCCTGTATCTGACCAGTTTTTATAACCTATGGAGTTGACCTATGATTGGTATTCTTCTGCTCTGGCTTGCCTTCAGTCCGGTGCAACCCGTTCAGGTAAAATCCGAGGCCATGCAGCCGGAGCAGGTTCAACCGCAGAGTGTACCTGCAGCGGGTATAGCCCGGAAGATTTACGATCGCTTTGACTGGCTGATACGGCAGAAGAGTCCCGAAGGAGGCAGTGAAAGGGCTCTCTTTACCATCCGCCTTGAGCGATTTTATGCTGCAAGGGGCTTTCAGCCTGTATGGACAACGAGGACGATGGTTCTTGAACTGATGAGTGCTGTTGAGGGGGCTGTCGATGACGGCCTTGACCCGGCAGACTATCATCTCCGTGAGATCAGGGGCTTTTACACAAAACCACCTGTATCTCCTGAGCAAGTAGCTTGTTACGACCTTCTTCTGACAGAATCATTTTTTACCCTTGCCAGCCATCTCCGTTACGGAAAGGTTAATCCCGAAACCCTTGATATTCACTGGGATTTGCGCCGTGAAAGGAATCGCAGCGCTCTTGAGTACAGGCTTAACCGCTATATTGCCACCCAGCAGATTGCCGTTGCCCTGAAAGAGATTCGATTGCAGCATCCGGTTTATGATCTTCTCAGAAAAGGGCTTGCACGTTATCGCACCATTGCGCGTGAAGGCGGCTGGCCGATTTTGCCGGAAGGGCCCAAGCTGCAGGAGGGTATAAGACAGCGTCGTGTCACCATGCTGCGTGAGCGACTCAAAATAGCAGGGGATATCTCTCTTCAGAATGCGGATACATCAACGGTTTACGGCAAAGAGCTGGTGGACGGCGTCAAGCGCTTTCAGAAGCGGAATGGTATGGAAGATGATGGTGTGGTTGGAGCGGCCACACTCCATGTCCTCAATATCCCTGTGGCTCGTCGTATTGATGAGATTCGCCTCAATCTTGAACGGTATCGATGGTTTTTAAGTGACCTCGAACCGACCTGCATTCTGGTCAATGTTGCCAGCTTTACTCTGCGTTATGTCGAAAATGGCCACTACCGTTGGAGCACAAAGGTCATTGTCGGGAAACCCGGGCGTGAAACTCCGCTCTTCAAGGCTGACATGCAGTACGTTATTCTCAATCCCCAGTGGGTTATTCCGCCAACCATTCTTGACAAAGATGCTCTCCCTGCTCTTCGTAAAAGCAACTCTTATCTTTCTTATAAACATCTGAAAATTATTACAGTGAACGGCAGTGTCGTTGATCCTGCATCGGTCAACTGGTCACAGTATTCAGCCGGTAATTTTCCTTACCGCCTTCAGCAGAGTGCTGGAGATCATGGTTCACTGGGGAGAGTCAAGTTCATGCTTCCGAACCCCTATATTGTGTACTTGCACGATACGCCAAACAAGGAGCTTTTTGCTGAGAGTATCAGAAACTTCAGTTCGGGGTGTGTCAGGGTGCAAAATCCTGTTGATCTTGCCGCTCTGGTGTTGCAGGACAGCGTCACATGGAGTAAAGATAATGTGCTTGCTGCAATCAAGAGGGGAAAAACAAGAATTGTGTTTTTGCCGAAACGGATTCCAGTCTATATTCTTTACCTGACAGCAACCGATGAAGGTGATGAACTCCACTTCCGTGATGATATATACAACCGTGATGACCGCTTATTAAAGGCACTTACCACACCTCTCCCTCAATTCAAAACGGAAAGCTGCGGCTTGTAGACAAAAAAAAAGCACCCTGTGCGAGATGCATAAGGTGCTTTTTAAATTGAAACAGCCTCTTACTTCTTGGGAGCAAGAGCAGTCGTTGCACTCTGGAAAAGCTGACCAACAGTGTTCAGGACGTTGCCAATAAGGTCAGAAGAGATTTTGACAGCGCTTCCTGCCAGTTCAGTAGATGTCTTGACAAGAGGCTCAATAACCTGTCCAGCCGCTTTGATTCCGAGGCTGATCAAGTCAAGCTGCTGCTGTGCAAGTGTGCCAACGGTTTTCAAAAGATTGTTGAGCGCAACTGAGAAATCATTGATTGATTCGTTTGCCATGGTTTTATTATTTATTGGTTTATGGAAGTGTACGTTTGATAAAATTTTTATCTCCTAAAATACAAAGTATTCCTTCAATCCAAGCAATAAATCCGGCAATGCCCCCTTTTTTCGGTAACTATTATCCCATTTTTTGCTTACTGCTACAGAGGCAACCAACCGTCATCGTTTCAGGTTCCAGGATGTTTATCAGACAATATACAGGTGATCGAACCTAATGAAGGAATAGAATATTTACCATTCGGCAGATGAGAGGGCTGTGAACAATTGTTCATCACTCTGTAATAATTTGATAATCAGCGGAGATATACGTACGTTATTTCTTGAAAACCTCTTTTAACATGACACCATCGACTTCAATGAAATCAACTATGAAAAGAACAGCAGCTCTCTTGCTTCTCTCAACGTTGACAATTCTTCCGGGTTGCTCCAAAAAAGAGGATTCTGCAAAACAGGGAAGTTCAGCGGAATCTTCATCCTCGTCAAC
Source organism: uncultured Chlorobiaceae bacterium (assembly GCA_903851535.1). Classification (GTDB taxonomy): domain Bacteria; phylum Bacteroidota; class Chlorobiia; order Chlorobiales; family Chlorobiaceae; genus Chlorobium. Next base: position 77,030 of record CAINOO010000101.1, read on the forward strand.
ACCAGGGCGTTACGAGTTGCAGTCGGGCATTGTCACCTATGAACCAATGGTGATTATGGGGATAAAGAGTTTAACAACCCTTTATTTTGATGATTATGGTCGCAGGGAGGCAAGAGAGACCGTAACGGATTCGAATATCATGGGAATGAAGTCGCATGAAAAAAAGGTGGATATCACCGATGGCGATTATATAATCTCTTACGAAGCTGAAAAAATTGTCAATGGTAAGGATGAGACGAGCAGGGTGGCGACAAAAACTGATATGAGAAAGTTCAAAGAGATGGCCATGCAGATGGGTGCGGCGATTGGCGAACAGATGAAAAAGGATTTTGATTATCGCGAAGAGGGCAGTGAGGTTATTGCTGGTGTTACGGGTACCAAATACTCCGTCTCTCTCAACAAGGAGCAAAAAGATCAGAGGGTTTATGGAGTGCTCTATAAAAAAATCGCCCTTAAGACCCAGATGGGCGCCATAACAATCAAAGCCGCGAAGATTGAGGAAAATGCCGCTGTTTCTGCAGCAAAATTTGAAGTGCCAGCAGGCTATACCATTCAGGAAATAGATCTTGAAAAGGAGATGGCCGGCCCACGCAAGAGCAGTAACGAATAAAAAAAGCGCACAGGATGGATTCCTCTTCTTCAAATGAGGGGAAAAACTGTGTTTGGCACGATTTTTTTTACTGTTTAATTTTTAAAATTATAGGTACGAATAGTATATTCAAATGTGTGATTGAATTATGAGTTGTTCTGCAAGGAGAAGGAGCGGATTTGGTGGCGGCAGAACATTCTTGTCTGGTGAAAACAATAAAAAACGGAGAAAGATCATGAAAAAAGGAAAAGCAGTTGTATTGGCAGCTCTTGCTCTTGCACTTGGTGCAGGTACAGCCTCTGCGGCGCCTAATGCCGGAAAGTTCAGTCTTGGTTATCAGGGCGTAGTTGCCGGAAATTTTCTTCAGGGTATAAGCGGTCGTTATTGGTTTGATGAGAAGGTCGCTGGCGAAGTGAACCTGTTTTACGGAACGGTTGGTGTTGATGTGTCTCCCGTGCATTTGGGCGATGCTGATTTGTTTCTTGCTACAGCAAAGGTACTCTATGCACCGGTTGTAAAGGCGAACAGTCGTTTCTATGTTGGTCTTGAGGGCGGACTTGGCAGTATTGGTCTTAATACTGTGATACCCAATGCCAATCTTACCAATACTTCTGTTTGGACAGTGGAACCTCTTGTCGGTGCAGAGTTTAATTTTACGGAGATTCCGGAGCTGGGCTTTAACTTTGAGGTTGGCTACAAGTGGCATCATGTCAATTTTGAAGATTCTGCTGATCTCAACATTGATGGCACGACTGTGGCTATCGGTGCACACTACTACTTCTGAGCAGTAGTTTGTAACATCTGTGATTGCTGATTGGGTTGTTAAACGTGTGGTCAGCAGTGAAGCCCTGTGTTACAGCAGGGCTTTTTTATTTCCCTCCCTTGTGAAAAAACATAGTTCACCTGCTTTCAGCTTTCAAGAGCTATGTTGATGGTTTGAAAATGCAGCTTGAACTCCACAGCACATGAACGTTATTACCGAATCTCCTCTGCTTGACGAATTGCTCGAAGGGTATCGTCAGCCACTCGCTGACGATTACGACGCCTACCGCAACCACTGTATGCGTGTTTTCAATTTTTGCACTGCACTGGCTGGTGAAAGCGGTGCTACAGAGAATAAAATCATCATAGCAGCAGTTTTTCATGATCTCGGCATCTGGACAGAGAAGACTTTTGACTACCTGCAACCCTCCCAACTGCTGGCGCGGCGTTATCTTGAAGAGAGTTTTAATGCATCGTGGTGCAAGGAGATAGAGGCCATGATCGGTGAGCACCATAAGCTTACCCGCTATCAGGCTAATCCCTCATGGCTGGTTGAAGCGTTCAGAAAGGCTGACAGGATCGATCTTTCGGGTGGTTTGTTGCGCTACCGTTTGAAGGATGATTTTGTTTCAGATGTGCTTGATGCCTTTCCAAACGCCGGGTTTCATGCCTTGCTTGCTCAGCTCATGCTCAAACGGCTGAAAAGCCATCCGCTCAGTCCCCTGCCAATGGTGAAGTGGTAGTTTTTTTGCACTGTCGCCATGAAAAACCCGGAGCAGCGTGTACGGTATCCTACCAATTGCTCCGGGTTGAAAGGCGGTTAATGCCGGAAAGTCACTTTATACAGGGTCGTAATTCAATACTGGTGCGAGCCACCTCTCGGCCTCTTTGACCTCCATCCCCTTGCGCCCGGCATACTCCTCAACCTGGTCGCATCCGATTTTGCCGAGTACAAAGTATTTTGCTTCCGGGTGTGCAAAGTAGAGACCGCAGACCGATGCAGCGGGCTTCATGGCGTAGGTTTCGGTGAGCGTGATGCCGGTATTGGTTTCGGCATTCAGCAGGGTGAAGAGTTCCGCCTTCTCCGTATGATCAGGGTTGGCAGGATAGCCGGGAGCAGGACGAATTCCCTGGTACTTTTCTGCCAGCAGTTCATGGATCGGGTGCGGCTGGCACTTCGTGTCGGGATGACAGGCACAGCTTTGCCCCTTTTGCCTCTTTTCAACTGCTTCATAGCCCCACAGCTCCCGGCGCACACGCTCATGCAGCATCTCGGCAAATGCTTCCGCCAGGCGGTCGGCCAGTGCCTGCGTCATGATGCGGTGGTAATCGTCCTGCTGGTCGCTGAACTCGTTGAGCAGCTTCTCAATGCCGAGTCCGGCGGTGACGGCAAAGCCTCCGATGTAATCAACCAGCCCCGAACTGACGGGCGCAATAAAGTCGGCCAAAGCCAGATTGGGCTCACCGGCACTTTTTGCCTGTTGCTGGCGGAGGGTGTGCAGTGTGGTGAGCACACTGGTGCGCTTCTCGTCGGTGTAGACCTCAATGTCATCCCCCGAGCTGTTGGCGGGAAAGAGGCCGGCAACACCTTTCAGGGTTGGCAGTTGCTCCGTCTCCATTTTGTCAAGCAGGCTGTTGGCGTCGTCAAAGAGTTTTTTTGCTTCCACTCCATACTTCGCATCGTCAAAAATCTGCGGGTAACGGCCATGCAGCTCCCATGCCATGAAAAAGGGCGTCCAGTCGATATAGGGGCGCACCTCACCAGCAGTAACATCCTCAAGCAGGGTAACACCTGGTTGCAGCGGCTTGTAGATGGCCTCCTGGAGTGTCGGGCGATTGTTGCGTGCCTCCTGGAGCGACAGGTACTTGAGGGTGGAGGTGCGTGACGCATGGCTTTCGCGCAGTCCAGCCTGCTCCATTTTGAGCTGGGCTATGTAAGCGGGGCTGAGTGCCCCATTGAGCAGGCTGTTGACCACCGGAACGCTCCGTGAGGCATCGAGTACCTGAACAACAGCTCCAGAATAGACCGGAGCAATTTTCACCGCAGTGTGCATTCTTGATGTGGTGGCCCCCCCGATAAGCAGCGGGATTTTCATACCGAGCCGCTCCATCTCGCTGGCAACATGCACCATTTCGTCGAGCGAAGGGGTGATGAGGCCGCTCAGGCCAAGCAGGTCTGCATGTTCGCGCTCGACCGCTTCAAGAATCTTGTCGCACGGCATCATGACGCCGATATCGACCACATCATAGTTGTTGCAGGCGAGCACAACGGCGACAATATTCTTGCCGATATCGTGCACATCCCCCTTGACCGTTGCAAGCAGTACCTTGGCCGCAGCACGCGTATCCTTGTTCAGCGCCTTCTCCGCTTCGATGTACGGCAGCAGCACAGCAACCGAGCGTTTCATGACGCGGGCGCTTTTGACCACCTGCGGCAGGAACATCTTCCCTTCGGCAAAGAGGTCGCCGATGGCGTTCATCCCGTTCATCAGCGGCCCCTCAATCACCTGGAGCGGACTCGGATAGAGCTGGCGTGCCTCTTCGGTGTCCTCTTCGATATGGTCAACAATCCCCTTTATCAGTGCGTGGCGCAGCCGCTCCTCAACCGGCAGGCCTCTCCATTCAGCCGCCTTGGCTTCAGTTTTTTCACCGCCATCCTGAATGGTTTCAGCAAAGCTGACGAGGCGTTCGGTCGCATCCGCACGACGGTTGAGCAGCACATCCTCAACCCGCACCAGCAACTCCGGATCAATATCCTCATAGATGGCAAGCTGGCCCGCGTTAACAATGCCCATGTCGAGCCCGGCCTTAATGGCATGATAGAGAAAAGCCGCGTGCATCGCCTCACGAACCGTTTCGTTGCCACGGAAAGAGAACGAGACATTGCTGATGCCGCCGGAGACCTTGGCATAAGGGAGGTTCTCCTTTATCCACACAACCGTCTGGATAAAATCGACGGCATAGTTGTTGTGCTCCGCAATACCGGTGGCAACCGTCAGTACATTGGGATCAAAAATAATATCCTCCGCCGGAAAGCCCACCTGTTGCGTCAGAATATCGTAGGCACGTTTGCAGATTTCAATACGGCGCCAGAAACTGTCGGCCTGTCCCGCTTCATCGAAAGCCATCACCACGGCGGCAGCTCCATACTGCAACACTTTGCTGGCCCTCTCGCGGAAAAGCTCCTCGCCCTCCTTGAGGCTGATAGAGTTGACAATGCTTTTGCCCTGAACGCAACAGAGGCCGCTCTCGATGACCGACCATTTCGAACTGTCGATCATCACCGGTACGCGTGAAATTTCAGGCTCGGAGCCGATCAGGTTGAGGAACTCCTTCATTACCGCTTCCGAGTCGAGCATCCCCTCATCCACATTGACGTCAATTACCTGTGCGCCACTCTCCACCTGCTGGCGGGCAATCGAGAGCGCCTCATCGAATTTCCCCTGCTTGATGAGTCGGGCGAATTTTTTTGATCCGGTCACATTGGTGCGCTCGCCCACGTTGATGAAGCCCGTTGTGCGATTGACGAGGAGCGGTTCAAGACCGGAGAGCTGCAACTCATGTTTTTTTATGGGGCGCTGGCGCGGTTTCAGCCCTTTGACCGCCTCGGCAATTGCCTTGATATGGTCTGGAGTGGTACCGCAGCAGCCACCGACAATATTGACAAAGCCGGAAATGGCGAAATCGGCAATCTGCCGGGCCATATACTCAGGGGAGTCGTCATACTCTCCAAACTCGTTCGGCAGCCCCGCATTTGGATAGACGCTCACATAGCTTTCAGCAATTCCGGCCAGAGCCTGGATGAAGGGGCGCATCTGTTTTGAACCGAGGGCACAATTGAGCCCGATGGAGAGCAGGTCGGGCGTATGGGCAATGGAGATCCAGAAAGCCTCCGTTGTCTGGCCGGAGAGGGTGCGCCCGCTGGCGTCCACAACCGTACCGGAGACCATGACCGGTATACGAACACCGGTGCGGTTGAAAAACTCTTCAATCGAAAAAAGGGCCGCCTTGCAGTTCAGTGTATCAAAGACCGTCTCAACAAGCAGCAGGTCAACACCACCCTCCATCAGCCCCTCAAGCTGCAGGGTGTAGTTATCAACAACCTCCTGGAAGGTGACCGCCCGAAAACCGGGATTATTCACATCCGGCGAGAGCGAGAGCGTCTTGTTGGTCGGGCCGATAGAGCCGGCAACAAAGCGCGGTTTGTCGGGAGTCCGCGTCGTATACTCATCCGCCGCTCTCCTTGCAAGGCGGGCAGCTTCAACATTCAGCTCTTTCACCAGCTCAGAGGCATTGTAGTCTGCCTGTGAAATCGGGTTCGCATTAAAAGTGTTGGTTTCGATAATGTCGGAACCTGCTTCAAGAAAGTCGCAGTGGAGTGCATAGATGATATCCGGACGCGTCAGCACAAGAATATCGTTATTTCCGATAAGCGGATGCGAGTGGTTGGCAAAGCGAGCACCCCGGTAGTCCGCTTCCTGTAATTTATGGCGCTGAATCATGGTGCCCATCGCACCGTCCAGCACAAGAATGCGCTCTTCGAGCAGTTTGAGTAGTGTGTCCTTCATTCGATGTTAAAGCATGGCGGTGGTTAAAAAAAGAGAATATACAGCTTGGCCGGGGGAATTACTCTTTTTGGGGAGCTTGTGGCAACCTTTTTTCAAGCCAGGTTCGCATCAGTTCAACGCCGCTGTCGGAGATCTGGTGCGCCATCGGGTATTCGCGCCAGGTGAGATCATCGACATGCTCCTCCAGCCACGCTTTTGCGGCAAGCCCCTTTGCAATCGGCAGAACATCGTCAAAGCTGCCATGCATCACCAGAAAAGGGAGCCTCTTCAATACAGGTTTCAGTGTGTCGTGCGGCACTGTTTTTTCAGGCAACTGCCCTGAACAGGCAATAACGCCATGCAGCAGCTCCGGAGCCAGAAAGGCCGTCAGATAACTCATCACCGTTCCCTGGCTGAACCCCATCAGAAAAACCTTGTTGCCCAGAGGACGGTACTCGGCAATAATTTCGCGGATAAAGCCGATCAACTGTTCAACAGCTCGCTGTGCCTCACCATGATCCACCCGGATTCCTGTCGGGGTAAACTCGAGAGGGAACCAGGCGAACATGCCGAAATCCATCTCTTCAGGTGCTCGTGCACTGATGTAACGGAATTCCGGCCTCAGCGAGGGAGCAAGCTGAATCAAATCTTTTTCGTTGCTGCCATAGCCGTGCAGCATGATGATGAGCGGAGCATTTTCCGGTTTTGCCGGAGCAAGTTCAAGGTAGGCAAGCGAGAGATGGCGTCGTTGCAGCATTATAAAAGATATGGTTACGGTTTGTATGGGTGAATGACTTTGGAAATAAAACCGCCTCCGAGCACTTCGCGATCGCGGTAAAAGACCGCCGCCTGCCCCGTTGCAACGGCGCTTTTAGGTGCAGCGAATGAGATTTTTGCGGCACCCTCACCGAGAGGCTCAAGGGTGCAGGGAGTTTCGCGGTCACGATAGCGAATTTTGCCAGAGGCTTCAATTGCGCATTCTGGCTCCTCAATGCCGATCCAGTTGATTTTGGAAGCAATGAGCGAAGAACAAGCAAGGGATGACTTGTTGCCGACCTCAATACGGTTATGCTCCGTGTCGAGCGCCGTGACATAGAGCGGCTCTTTGGCCGAAACACCGAGCCCCCGGCGCTGGCCGATGGTATAGAAGGGATAGCCCCGGTGCTTGCCGATGACCTTGCCCGATTCATCCACAATATCGCCATCCGCGACCCGTTCCGCCAAACCGGGAATTGCGCCAGCAAGGTAGCCGCAATAATCGTCCTGCGGCACAAAGCAGATCTCCTGGCTCTCCTTCTTTTCAGCCGCCCTGACGCCAAACGAGCGGGCCAGCGCACGTACCTCCGGTTTGGTCAGCTCCCCGAGAGGAAAGAGGGTTTTTGCCAGGTCACGTTGAGTAAGCATCCAGAGAAAGTAACTCTGATCCTTTTCCGCATCAGCTCCCTTATAAAGCCGGTATCTTCCCCCGCTGAAAGCCGTCGCCGCAAAATGGCCCGTAGCAACAAAATCCGCCTCAAGCAGCTTCAGCCCCTCAAAGAGGCCAAACCACTTGATTTTCTTGTTGCAGACCATGCAGGGATTCGGCGTTTTGCCGCCAAGATAGTCCTCATGAAAATAGCCGATAACATCATCTCTGAACTTCCTGCTCAGGTTCAGGGTCAACACCGGAATCTGAAAATCGGGATGGTCACTGATTACCAGCGGCGAAGGCTTCAGCGAAGGCTTCAGCGAAGGACTCTCCTCAAGGGAGTCGAGCACCCGGATGTTCAGCCCCGTCACCTCGTAGCCCTGCTGAACAAGGAGGCAAGCCGAAACAGCAGAATCAACCCCGCCCGAAATACCGACAACAACTTTTTTCTTTACGCTCATAGGTTACCCCTAAATTATAACAGGCAGGCAACGGCGGTAAATCACCGGGATTTGCATCAACTCCGCTCCTTTTTGGCAAAAATTCTTGCGAGTCGGAATGTAGGGAAAATGGCGACTCTCTTCAAACAGTTCATGTCGCAGATCGGCGCTTCGGCAACTGAATCGCAGATGAATTGAAAGCTACGAGTTTTTGCCAGTTGATAACCCCATTGTCGTCGCAATACTCACTCCCGAATTGAAAGGTAAATTTATTGACCATCCGGGCATAGGAGTCCTGAAACTCTTTGCTTTTTTCCTGAGCCTTGTGACCCAGCGGGTCGATAAGCTCGGTGTAGAGATGTGGGTCTGAAGAGATAAACTCCCAAAAGGTCTGGCCGCAATACTTGAAATAGTCACCCTGATCCGAAGTCGTGGTTCTCCCGTAACAGCAGCCATTGACGGCAACAACCTGAAGCTTTGAGTTACTCGTGCGCAACGTCTTTGCCGCAGTCTTGAAGTCAGACTTCATTTTGGCAATCTGGCTGCTGTTCCCCCAATTCGGCCCCGACTTGATATTGACAATAAAGCGCTTCCCCTCCTTGTCAAATTCAAGGTCAATACCCGCAATGCCCGATTTCCATCCACCGTACACCTTTTCATTGATAAAAATGGCCAGCCCTTCCAGCCAGTCACCAAAAA